>JBLGCN010000238.1:0-4078 GCA_047617405.1 Natronomonas sp. | reverse complement strand
GGACCGACACGTCCGGATACAGCGCCTCCAGGGCCCCGTACTCCCGCTCGGCGGCCTTGCGGGCGGTGTACAGCCAGGAGACGTGGTCGCGGTCGGCGGTGTACTCCCGCTCGCGGTTCACCTCCCGGAACTCGGTGTACCCCTCGCGGTGAAACTTCAGCGCTAGCGGCTTGTACGAGCGTACCTCGTAGACGTCGCTCTCCTTTCCCACGCCCAGGGGGGCGCCGACACCCTCGATGGTCTCCCGCTCGGCGAAGGTGTGCAAGGCGAGTGCGTCGTACCCCTCGAAGGTGAGCCGGAAACCCTCGTACTGGATGGTCTTGCGCTCAACCAAGCCGCGGCGTTCACACCGGTCCAGCCGGTAGTCGACGTCCTCGGCGGTGAGCCGGGAGAACTCCGGCAGCTTCTCGCGGGCGACCCACTCCGAGAAGCGCATCCCCTGCTCGACCCCCGACAGCAGGTGGAAGTCCTCGGGCTCCAGCTCCGCCATCTCGCCCGCGACGTTCTCGACCATACCCGCTATTCGCGGTCAATTCGGATAAGCACGGTGCGTGACCACGCTCGTAAAGCGCATGTTGCGATATCGAACTCCGGACGCGGCTGTCGCCGCGGGCGGCGTCGGTCGCGTATCGCAGTTGATATGTCGCTCAGTGTTCTGCGGTGACGTACAATGGGACACGTAAGCGTCATTGGCGTCGGAAACATGGGCGGGGCGTTCGTGACCGGGCTGGCAAGCGCCGGCCACCACACCGTGACAGCAGTGGACGCGAACCCGGACGCACTGGCAGCCGTCGAGTCAGCAGCCGACGAGACGACGACCGACCTCGCGGCGACACAGGAGACGGACCTGGTGGTGCTGGCGGTCAAGCCGGGCGTGGTCGACGCGGTGTTGGCAGACCTCGAGTTGGGTTCGGAACAGACGCTGCTCACCTTCGCGGCGGGGGTTGCCCGCGAGTACGTCGCAGCCCGGACCGACGCGACGGTTGTCCGCGTGATGCCAAATCTGGCGGCCGAGACCGGCCACATGGCGGCCGCCGTCTCTGGGCCGGTGACCGAGGAGATCCGGTCGGTACTCGACGCCGTCGGCGAGTTCGTCGAGGTGGATGAGTCGCTGATGGACACGGCCACCGCGGTCAACGGCTCCGGGCCGGCGTTCGTGTTCTACCTGGTCCAGGCGATGAAGCAGGCGGGTATCGACGGGGGACTCGACCCCCAGGAGGCCGAACTGCTCGCGGCCCAGACGTTCCGCGGGGCCGCCGAGACGGTGCTCCGGGACGACCGGTCGGTCGACGAGCTGATCGACGCGGTCTGCTCGCCAAACGGGACGACCATCGAGGGGATGGAGGTGCTGTGGGACAGCGACGTCCAGTCGGAGTTCGCGGCCGCGGTCGACGCCGCGGGCCGGCGGTCACGGGAGCTCGCGGAGGGGTTCGAGGATGAGTGAGGGAGCCCTGCCCGTCGGGTCGGTGCCCGAGGCGGTCGAGACCGCGGCCCGCGAGCAGGCGGCCGCGGCCGGGCGGGTGGTGGTAAAGGCGGGCACAAACTCGCTGACCGACGCGGAGTCACAGCTCGACAGGGTGAAACTCGACAAGCTCGTCACCGACGTGATGGACCTGCGCGAGCGTGGCACCGAGGTTCTGCTGGTCTCCTCGGGCGCAGTCGGTGCGGGCCGGGGGCGGATCGACGAGCCGACCGACTCGGTGGTCGCCAGTCAGGCGCTGTCGACGGTCGGACAGAGCGACCTGATGGCCGGCTACACCGCCAGCTTCGGCCGGTACGACCAGAAGGTCGCCCAGATGTTGCTGACGGAGGACGACCTGGAGGACCCCGAACGGTTCCAGAACGTCCGCAGCACGGTAGAGACGCTGTTTGATTGGGGGGTAGTTCCGGTCGTCAACGAGAACGACGCCGTCGCGACCGAGGAGATACAGATCGGCGACAACGACATGCTCTCGGCCTCGGTCGCTATCGGCGTCGACGCCGACCTGCTGGTGATACTCACCGACGTCGGGGGCGTCTACACCAGCAACCCGAAGGCCGACCCGGACGCGGAGCTGATCACCGCTGTCGGCGACAACTACGAGACGGTCCAGCGAGCCATCGGCGGGGGTACCGACGCGGAGTTCGGCGGCATCCAGACGAAGGTCGAGGGGGGCAGAGACGTCAGCCGGAGCGGGATGCCGGCGGTCATCGCCAACTCCCAGGAGCGACAGGTGTTAGACCGGATCGTTGCGTCCAAGCCGGTCGGGACAGTATTCGTCCCCGAGGAGGACGAGACCGATGCATAACCGTGACACCGAACAGCAGGTCGAGGCGGCCCAGCAGGCGGCGCTCAGGCTCGCAAACGTCGGGGAGACGGCCCGCAACGAGGCGCTCCGGGCGGTCGCCGACACACTCCGGGCGAACGAGACGGCAATCCTCGCCGCAAACGACGAGGACGTTACCGAGGCCGAGACGCTGCTCGCCGAGGGCGAGTACACGCAGGCGCTGGTCGACCGGCTGAAACTCGACGCTGCGAAGCTCGAGGAGGTCGCCGAGATGGTCGAGAGCGTCGCCGACCAGGCCGACCCGCTCGACCGCACGCTCGCCGCCCGCCGGCTGGACGACGGGCTCGACCTCTACCGGGTCTCGGTCCCTATCGGCGTCGTCGGAACCATCTTCGAGTCCCGGCCGGACGCGCTCGTTCAGATCGCCGCGCTCGCGCTGAAGTCGGGTAACGCGGTCATCCTCAAGGGTGGCAGCGAGGCCAGCGAGTCCAACCAGGTGCTCTACCGGACGGTCGTGGAGGCGGTTGCGGAGGTCGACGCCATCCCGGAGGGGTGGGCACAGCTCGTCGAGGCCCACGAGGCCGTCGACAGGGTGCTCGGGATGGACGACGCCGTCGACCTGGTGATGCCCCGTGGCTCCTCGGAGTTTGTCAGCTACGTCGAGGACAACACCCAGATCCCGGTGCTGGGGCACACCGAGGGGGTCTGTCACGTCTACGTCGACGAGGCGGCCGACCTCGAACTAGCCGGCGACGTGGCCGTCGACGCGAAGGTCCAGTACCCGGCCGTCTGCAACGCCGTCGAGACCCTGCTGGTCCACGAGGGCGTCGCCGAGGCGTTTCTCCCCGCGGTCGTCGACCGCTACGAGGCGGCCGGGGTCACGCTGCGAGGGGACGCAGCCACCCGCGAGGTCGTCGACATCGACCCCGTCACCGACGAGGACTGGGCGACCGAGTACGGCGACCTCGAACTCGCGGTCGGCGTCGTCGAGGATGTCTACGACGCCATCGACCACGTCAACACCTACGGGTCGAAACACACCGAGGCGGTCCTGACGGAGGACGACGAGCGCGCCCGGGCCTTCATGCAGGGGGTCGACGCGGCGAGTGTCTTTCACAACGCCTCGACGCGGTTCGCCGACGGCTACCGGTACGGGCTGGGTGCCGAGGTGGGCATCTCGACCGAAAAGGTCCACGCCCGCGGCCCGGTCGGGCTGGAGGGGCTGACCACCGAGAAGTACTATCTCGAGGGCGACGGGCAGTGTGTGGCGGCATACGCCGGCGCGGACGCCCGCGAGTTCCTCCACGAGGAGTTCGACGGGGAGTGGGCGTCCGGCCGGCTCCAGCGGGACCAGTAACCGCCCGGCGGACACGGGCCCGACTCGTCGGCGGCCAGCAGCGCCCGCGGTGTTCGTGCCGTGACGGTGACACCGACACCCGGCGTGTTCAGGTGTAGGAGTCGACGAGCGAGCGGAGGTCGTCCTCGGACTGGACACCGACGACCTCCTCGACCTGTTCGCCGCCGGCAAACAGTACGAGTGTCGGCACACCGCGGACGCCGTACTCGGCGGCGAGGGCCTGGTTGGCGTCGACATCGACCTTCGCGACGGCGGCGTCGGTCTCGGCCGCGACCGACTCCACGACCGGTTCGAGCATCTGACACGGCCCACACCAGTCGGCGTGAAAGTCCGTGAGCACGACGTCGTAGTCACCGACAGTCGCCTCCAGGTCGGTCTGGCCGTCGATGTGGAGCGGTTCCCCCGGGCTGTCTGTCCCTTCGTTATTAGTTGCCATCAGTAGCTATTACGGGCC
>JBLGCN010000237.1:0-4102 GCA_047617405.1 Natronomonas sp. | reverse complement strand
GTTCCGGATTCGAACGAGAGAGGACACGGCGCCGAGCGGAGCGACCGTCTTCGCGTTGTTCGAATCCCGGTCAGCATATCTCTGCGCTCGGCCGCTGAGCGGCATCGCCGACCGGCCGCGTGCCCGCTGGACAGCCTGTCAGTAGTCATCACACCCGCTCGGAAGTACGGCTCCCGGAAACCACGCGGTGGGGGGTGGGGGGGTGAAAATGCGTGGTATGCGGTAACAACCCAGGAGCCACTTAATCAATAGTTCGCCAAGAATATACCCTTGTTGCACGGTGTGTCAGGCGGCGCTATCGGCACTGCTGTGTCGTGCAGGATAGCCCATCCAAGGACTGGTCGCGCCGGCGGGTCGACCCGGAGTCCGACCCGGGTCGGGCGAGGGGGCGACATGGGTCAGGCACCCGGCAAACTCCGGCAGAGTGCGGCTATCCCTCCCGCAACCCCCGTCATCCCTGGCAGGGGTTTACCGTCACCGCGGAGCGAGTCGCATCCGGTCGGCGTCACAGACACCCATCGTCGTTAGGTGACCACCCGCCGTCGGCTGCCGTGAGCGCCAGTCTTTAGCGCCGGAGCCACGGCCACAGGCTATCAGCGATGGTCGACCCGGTACTGAGGTGGGCCGGCGGTAAGCGCCAGTCGCTCGACGAACTGTACGCCCGTTTTCCCGGGGAGTTCGGGACCTACCACGAGCCGATGCTCGGCGGGGGAGCACTGTTTTTCGACCTCGAACCCGAGGATGCCACGGTCAACGACACGAACCCGCGACTTGCTAACTTCTACAGACAGGTCCGCGACCGGCCGGTCGACCTACTCACAACACTCGAGGGGTTTGCTGACCCCGAATCCGAACCCGACCCCGACCCCGACCGGGCGTTCGCCGAGGC
This sequence comes from Natronomonas sp., assembly GCA_047617405.1. Classification (GTDB taxonomy): domain Archaea; phylum Halobacteriota; class Halobacteria; order Halobacteriales; family Haloarculaceae; genus Salinirussus. The sequence continues at coordinate 3,213 of JBLGCN010000237.1, read as the reverse complement.
CGACCGGGACGACACGGCGGTCACGAACTACTACTACCAGCAGCGCGCGCTGTTCAACCGCCGCCCCAACGGCGAGGCCGTCGACGAACTGGAGGAGGCGGCGCTGTTGCTCTACCTCAACCGGACCTGCTACAACGGGCTCTACCGCGAGAACCGGCGCGGGGAGTTCAACGTCCACATCGGCCGGTACGCGAACCCGGACTGGGTGCGGAGCGACGAACTCCGGGCGGCAAGCGAGGTGCTCAGCGGTGCCGACATCCGCAACCGCGACCTCGCCTGCGTCCACGAAGAGGTCACCCCAGGGGACCTGGTGTACTTCGACCCGCCCTACGAGCCGATGAGCCCGACCCCAAACTTCACCGACTACAGCGCCGCGGGCTTTGGCCGGGAGGACCAGCAACGACTCCCCGAACTGGCCCGGGAACTCGACGACCGCGGTGTGAGCGTCATTCTGAGCAACAGCGGTGTGATGTTCGGGAGATACGACAACGCCGGGTTCCGCGTCGAGACGGAGGGTGCGACGCGGGCGATTAACAGCGACGCCGACAACCGTGACGAGGTCGAGGAGGTGATTGCCACGAACGTCGCGCCCGAGGACCGGAGCGAGCGGGGCCAGCAACGACTCGACAGGTACTGACACTGCCGGCTGTCCGTCTGTGACGATACAGCCGGGAGTGTGAGCCGGCCACGCCGCTGTGTATTGCCCCACACCGCTGGCTCGTGACCGCTCAACCGGACGCCGGGACTCGTGGCCCCAGTGTCGGCCGCTTATCCGTTCCCACCCCGTACCCGGGCTATGAGCGAGACAGAGTCGACAGTCGAGGTCACGGTGTACTCGGACTACGTCTGTCCGTTCTGCTACCTCGGGCGGCAGTCCCTGGAGCAGTACGCCGAGACCCGTGAGTCCCCGCTCAGGGTCGACTGGCACCCCTTCGACCTCCGGGCGGACAGGCGAGCCGCGGACGGCACCGTCGACCACAGCGCCGACGACGGCAAAGACGAGGCGTACTACGAGCGAGCGAGAGAGAACGTCCGCCGGCTACAGGAGGAGTACGACGCCGAGATGGTCGACGAACTCCGGACCGATGTGGACTCGCTTCCCGCCCAGGTCGTCTCCTACCGGGTCAGGGAGACCGAGGCCTACGGAACCTGGCTGGCGTTCGACGAGGCGGTCTTCGACGCCCTCTGGACGGAGGGGCAGGACATCGGTGACCCCGAGGTACTCAAGACGGTTGCCGCCACCGCCGACATCGACCCGGCGGTCGTCGAGGGCGCGCTGGCGGACGACACGCTCCGGGAGGAACTGTCGGTGGAGTTTGACCGGGCCAAGCGACAGGGGATCACGGGTGTGCCGACCTTCGCCTGCGACGGGACGGCCGCCAGAGGGGCGGTCTCCCCTGACCACCTCCGGCGGCTCGTCGAAGGGACCTGACCTCAGTACGCTGACCGGCCGGTCTCAGACCGGCTCCACCCGGTAGACACCCCCACCCTCGCCGGCCCCGAGGACGTACATCTCCCCCGCCGGACCCCGGTCGACCGAGAGCACCTGGTCGACTGTCACCCCGCCACCGAGAGAGAGCACACCGCTCGCCCAGCCGTCGGCCGGGTCGGCGACAAACAGTCGCCCGTTTGCCCGGTAGTCCGCAAAGACGAACAGGCCGTCCAGGCCCGGCACCGCCGAGCCGCGGTAGACGTTCCCGATGATGACTGAGATACCGCTGACACCCTCGCCGCCGTGGGGGTACTCGAGCACCGGGTCGCGCAGGCGCTCACCCCCACGAATATCCCCGGATGTGCTGTCGGGACAGCCCTGTGCGTCAAAACAGTGCCGGCCCTCCCGGACGTTCCAGCCGTAGTTTCCGCCGCGCTCGACGCGGTCTATCTCCTCGTAGCGGTTCTGGCCGACGTCGCCGGCGTAGAGGGTGTCACCGTCGACCGACAGCCGCCAGGGGTTGCGAAAGCCCCAGGCGTAGTGTTCCTCCAGCCCCGCCCGACCCACCAGGGGGTTGTCGTCGGGAACGGCGTAGCCACGGTCACCCTCGCGGTCGTCGACATCCAGCCGGAGGACGCTACCCAGGAGGTTCTCGGTGACATCCTGACCGTTGCCACCAGGGACGGCGCCGTACCAGTCCCCGACGTGGCCACCGCCCTGGTCGCCCCCGGCGCCTCCGTCACCGACGCCGACGTAGAGATACCCTTCCGGGCCAAAGACGATGCTACCGGCGTTGTGATTGCCCTGTGGCTCCGGGATCTCGAGTACTGTTCGCTCCGAGCCCGGCACGACCGTCCGGCCGTCGGCGGCGACGGTAAACTCCGCGAGGACGAACGTGTGGCTGGCGCTGTCGGGTGTCCCACCCCGGGCCGGTGCGGAGTACCGGACAAACAGCCGGCGGTTGTCCGCGAACTCGGGGTGGAGGGCCAGCCCCAACAACCCCTGTTCGAACCCCGTGACGACCGTCTCCCGCAGGTCGAGCAGCGGCGTGGCGCGCACCCCGTCAGACCCGTCGACGTGGACAACCCCGCGCTGTTCGGCGATGTAGCGGCGGTCGGCGTCAGGGGCAAAGGCGATATCCAGCGGTGCGCGGAGCCCCGCCGCGACGGTGGCGAGGCTGACAGCGTCCGGAACGCCCCCGGTGACCGTGTCGGACCCGGTGTCGCTGTCGCTGCCAGCCCGGTCGCCGTTGCCCCCGCCCTCGGGCGCTCCCCGGCTGCAGCCGGCAAGCCCCGCGGTGCCGGCGGCGAGTGTCGCGAGGACCGTTCGTCGTCGCATACCGCTCATAGCGGCTGGACGCGGAAAAGCGCGGGCCCCTGCGGCCACAGACCTATGTGCCCGCCGCCCCTGTGCCCGGGAGTGCACGAGTACGACCTCGAGCGGTACCTGACTGTCCGGCGGGCCTACGGCGCGACGCTCGGACCGGACGGGACGCTCGCCGTCCTGATGGACACGACCGGGACCGGCCAGGTGTGGACGCTGACAGAGCCCGGCGGCTGGCCGACCCAGCGAACCTTCTACGACGAGCCGGTCTCGTTTGCCAGCTACTCGCCGACCCGCCCCGAACTCGTCTTCGGCATGGACCAGGGGGGAAACGAGCGAACGCAGCTGTACCGGCTGGGCGACGACGGCAGGGTCACGGAGCTGACGGGGCTGCCCGACGCGAAACACCGGTGGGGCGGCTGGAGCCACGACGGCGACTGGTTTGCCTTTGCTTCGAA
>JBLGCN010000236.1:0-4128 GCA_047617405.1 Natronomonas sp. | reverse complement strand
TCGGCCGCGAAGGCGAGCAGTCGCGGGCCGATCCCCTCGGCGCGGCGGTCGACCCGGACGGAGACGTACCGGAAGCGAAGCGTGTCCGCGTCGGTGCGGTCCTCGTTGAACGCGACGGCGGCGACGACCGCCCCATCGTCGCGTGCGACGGCCTTTGCCGTCCGCCCGGTGTTGAACTTCCCGCCGTAGATGAACTGCTCGTGGTCCAGCGCCATGGCCTCCCCCTCGGGCGGCCAGTTCCGGACTGTCAGTTCCATGCCGGTACTGTGGCCCGGGCGAGTAAGGGGTTTGTGTCACCCACGCCTACCGCCGGGTGTGGACGATATCGCTACCTTCGACGGGCTGGCGCGACTGTACGACCTCGCCATGCCGCCGGCCCGGTTCGCGCCACTCGCCAACGGGCTCGCCCGCGCGAGACGCCCGGTCCACCGCGCGCTGGATATCGGCGGTGGCACCGGCCGGGCCGCGGCGGCCATCCGCCCGGAGACGGTCGTCGTCGACGCCGCCCCGGGGATGCTCCGCCGGGCACGGTCGAAGGGACACGGCGCGGTCGCCGGCGACGCGACGCGGCTACCGGTCGCCGACGACTCCGTTGACGCCGCTCTCGTCGTCGACGCCCTGCACCACATGCCCGACCATCCCGGGGTGGTCGGGGAGCTGTTCAGGGTGCTCCGTCCGGGTGGTGTGGCTATCATCCGGGAGTTCGACCCGACGACGCCTCCCGGCCGGGTGCTGGCCGCCGCCGAACACGCCGGGGGGTTTGGCTCGACCTTTCACACGCCGGCCGACCTTGCCGACCTGCTGGGGGCTGGGCGGTTCGAGGCGGACGTGGTCGACGGGGGGTTCGGCTACACTGTCGTCGGCACGGCGGGGGGCGGGAGACACAAGTCCGGGCACGCCTGACCGATAGGTATGAGAACGAGCACGTATCTCCGGACGCGGGTAGACCCCTCACCGTCCACCGCCGGCCTGCTCGTCGGCGACATCCTCGCGCTGGGTGGGTTCGTCTTTATCGGCCAGCAGTTCGGTCACAGCGTGCGGCCGCTGGCGAACCCGCTTGGCTACCTGGAGGCGCTTGCGCCCTTTGTGTTTGGGTGGGTTGCCGTCGCCGTCCTCGCCGGACTGTACACCGCCGGCGCCCGCTCGTCGTTGCGGCGCGGACTCGGGCTGACCGTATTAGCCTGGCTAGTTGCCCTGCCGGTCGCTCACGGGCTGCGGATCCTGGTCAGCGGTGGCACCGCCGTCGCCTTCGTCGTTGTCTCGGCGGTCGTCGGCGGGGTCTTTCTGCTGGGGTGGCGAACGCTGGCAGCCTTCACGCTGAACTCACCTGCGGCGTGAGCCGTCAGCGACGGTCCTCGACAGCCACTGCCACCGACGACTGGAGCCAGGCCCGGTGGTTCTCCCGGTCGTAGATGACGAACTCCTCGTCACCGACCTCCAGTTCGCCGTACCTGCTAGTCGCGCCGTCGGCGCCCGCCCGGTCCGTGTCGTCGCCTATATCGGAGCTCATGTCTGGGGGTTGCGGGGTCTGTCCCGCACGTCTGTGTCACGGTTACGCAAACCTACCTAAGAAACTTTCCGGCCGACTTTCGGGAGTGATACTGGGACCCGGCCACCCGCTCCGAAGGTCTATACCGTCCGCTCGTGTATCCGAGGGCATATGACCGAGGTACGTGTGCTCGGAAGCGACGACATCGCGGGACTCGCCTCGTACGACGACTACGTCGACGCCGTCAGGGAGGGCTACCGCCAGGTCGGCGACGGTGCGCCGGCAAAGCCCCGGACGAGTCTGGACAGTGCTGACCCGCCGGGCTTTCTGACCGCGTACATGGCGATGTTGCCCGAGACGGGCGCGATGGGGACCTACACATACGCCGCCGGCTTCGGCGCCGAGGACGCACACTTCCTGCTGCCGCTGTTCGACGCCGACAGCGGCGAACCCCTGGCGCTGCTCGACGGCGCGAGTATGAACCCCTACAAGACCGGTGCCGCGGGAGCGGTCGGCGTCGACGCGCTGGCCCGGGCGGACGCGACAGACCTGGCGGTCATCGGCAGCGGCGCACAGGCCCGCGCACAGGTGGCTGCGACCGCCACCGTTCGGGACCTCGACCGGGTGCGAGTCTACTCGCCGACGGCGGCCAACAGGGCCGCCTTCGCCGCGGAGTTCGACGACCGGCTGCCGACGGCGACGGTCGCGGCGGTCGACACCCCCGGGGCCGCCGTCTCCGGCGCCGATATCGTCATTACGGCCACCCGGGCTACCGAGCCGGTCTTCGACGGCGAAGACCTGGCCGACGGCGCCCACGTCACAGCCATGGGCCAGTACAGCGCCGAGGCCCGCGAGGTCGACGGGACGACGGTCGCCCGGGCAAAGTACGTCGCCGACCTCCGGGGGCGGGCGGACCCCGAGACCGGGGATGCCGGCGATTACGTCCAGGCAGTCAGGGACGGGGCCGTCGACGAGGACCACCTCCACGCCGAACTCGGCGAGGTGGTCGCCGGAGCCAGGCCCGGCCGGACCAGCAGCACCGAGGTGACACTGTTCGACAGCGGCGGAACCGGTATCGAGACGGTCGCTGCCGCACACATGCTCTACGAGCGGGCCCGGGAGCAGGACCTCGGTGACTCGGTTTCGGTCACACCCGCCAGTGAGGCGTTCTGAGCGACGTGGTGGACTGGGCGACTACAGCAGCCCCTCAAGACCCAGCGCCTGTGCGAGCGACAGCCCGCTGGCCAGGGCCCCGACGAGATAGCCGGCAACCGCGCCGCCGTTGAGCAGCGGGAGGCCGGCGTGGGCCCGCCCGGCGAGCACCATCCGGAGCAGGACAGCCAACCCCAGGAAGGTCCCCAGCATGGCGGTTGCCGCCGGTAGCGTCAGCGCGAGGCCGGGGACCGCGAGGGTGGGCACCCCGGTCAGGAAAAACCCCGCACTCGCCACGAGCACCGCCGGGATCACCGCGTCGCCGAGCCCGATAAACAGTGCGTCCCGGCCGTGGTCGGCCTCACCGCCATCCACGGCGGCCGCCCCGTCCTGTCCCTGTCCCTGTCCCTGTCCGCCGTCCGCGGCCGCCGGCTCGGCCTCAGCCTCGGGGTCTGGGAGGTCGGCGTCCAGAAAGGAGTACGAGAGCGTCAGCGGCACGACGAGGACGACCGGGACCCGCAGGTCCATCACACCGGACGCCAGTGTGAGCATGTGTTTGGTCCCGTAGACGCTGATAGCGTCGTAGACCGCAAGCACCGTCAGCAGGACCAGCGCGGGGAGGATCCCGAAGTTGATGCCAAACAGCCCCGCCGCACCCACCCCCATCACGACACCGGCGGCGTCGATGACGTACCACTCCGGATAGCGGTACAGGGCAACCCCGAGTCCGACCGCGAGCACGACCGCGAGGGCGTTGACCGCAACACCGCCAACGGGGACGTAGACCCCCGGCACGACCACCCGGAGGACGTACCACGCGATGTAGACCCCCGAGAGGATGACGAACCCACGGAGGACCCACTCGAGGTCGAGTCTGATCACCGCGAGCATCGCCGCCGTCGCGACGAGGATCAGTGCGATATAGACGACACTGTTCGTCGGGTCGCCGGTGTTCTCGACGAACTGGTTGCCGCCGGCCTTCAGCGGGTCGACCAGCGCCAGCGCGCCGAGTTGGACACAGAGAAAGATGGCGGCAATCCCGCCGCAGGCAGCCAACACTCGCGCCCGGCCGTTCATACTCCTCACGGCGGCGGGAACGGTGTTGAGGGTTTCGTCATCGCCGCGGGAGGCCCGTCACCCGGGCTCACCGCGCGTAGAGCGTCTCGCCGACCAGCGCCGCCACCGGCTCCGTCTCCGGTGTGACCGCGAGATACGGCCGTTCGACGGGGCCGAACACCGCCACCACCTCGCCGGCCGCTGTCAGCGACTCGTCGACCAGGGGCGTGCCTGCGTCGGGGAACTCCTCGCCTGGGGTGCGCACCACCGCCAGCCCCTGGGCGGTCCGGACGACATCACCCGCTCGCCGCATACTCACGCCCGGATCACGCCCAGGTAGGCGGCGACGGCCCCCAGCAGGTCGCTCTTGCTCGCATCGTCAGCGCCCTTCACGAGCACCCGCCCGCGGGGTTCGTACTCCCGGGGGTAGG
>JBLGCN010000235.1:0-4156 GCA_047617405.1 Natronomonas sp. | reverse complement strand
GGGAGATGTCGACCATCTGCCCGTGGCTGGTCTCCGGCGACACCGTCACGTCTGTGTCGACGTCGAACGGGAGCACCGCGGGGTCGAACGGGTCCTCGCCTGAAAAGGCCCGCTCGATACTGTCCGCCGGCAGCAGGGCGTCGAGGGCGACCGTCCCGAACACCTCGTCGCCGTGGTGAAACACCGGAACACTCGCCGGTTTGCCGCGGTCTGTGGCCGCGGTTCGGACCGCGACCCCATAGCCGGCCAGGTGGCCGGCCAGCGTCTCAAGACGCTCCTGGGAGCCGTCGTAGTCGTAAACGGTCAGCGTCCGTGCCCGGTCTCTGAGGCGTTCGAGTAGTGTTTTCATCTGTCCCGCTCCGGCAGCAGGTAGCCGTGCCAGTCGTCGCTGTTGTGCAGGCGATACTCCGGGTCGGAGCCGTCGGGGCGGCGCACCTCGACGACGGTGTCGAACAGACCCGTCAGCGCCGGGCGTTCCCCGCCGGCGAGCCCGTCGGTGTCGAGCGTGGCGATCGTCTGACCGCCGGCCTTCGACACCCGGACCATCAGCGCGTGCACAAACCGGTATGCCGGCTCCAGGTTGGTCGCAACCAATAATGCGGTGACGTTGTCGACGAGCACGCGCGAGCCGAGCCGCTGGCTCCGTTTGCTCCCGTCGTACATCTCCGTGAGCACGCTGGCGATCCCCGTGAGATTGCCCGGCGTGTCCACCGACCGGGTGAACTCGTCGGGCTCGGGGCCGCCGTCACAGGCGACGACCCCGGGCCTCGGCAGCGACACGCACTCGGGCGTTCGCGCGTCCAGCCGGGCCCGTGCGTCGGTGGCGGAGCCGGCGGTCGTGACGTAGAACGGGCGCCCCTCGGTCTCGACGACGGCCGTGACCAACAGCTCCAGAGCCATCCGGGTCTTACCGCTCATTGCCGGCCCACAGACGAGCACGTCACCGACATCCGTCGGCGGGAGCCGCTCGGCAACCGAGATACCCTCCCTGGCTCCCTCGCTGTGGTCAGTCGCCACAACCTGTCACTACTGGCACATCGCCACCACCGCCTAAAAAGGTCAGCACTCTATCCGTCTCATACTGTTGGCTACACGCACGTGGGGACACTCGACGCTCGGTGATGGGACAGCCGACAGTCTTAGACCTGCCGTTGGACCACGAACCGGGTGAACTCCCGGAGCTGCTCCTCCGGGCCGGGCTCCAGGTCGAGGCCGTCGAGGTGAGCGCGGGCGCTCTCCGCGAGGTCCCGGGCCCGTTCGCGGGCGTACTCGACTGCGCCGGCCGCCTGCATGATCTCGATAGCCTCGATGATCTCCTCGTCGGTGTTCTCGGCCGCCCAGAGCACCTCCTCGAGTCGGGCGACATCCTCGGGTGGAGCGACCTCCGCAGTACGGATAACCATCAGTGTCTTTTTTCCCTCGCGGATGTCGTTACCGAACTCCTTGCCGAACTCACCGGCCTGGTCGAGGGTGTGCTCGACGTCGAGGATGTCGTCGCCGATCTGAAAGGCGATCGACATCTCCTCGGCGTACCGGGCGACATCCTGCTGGACGTCCCCGGACCGGCCGGTGACGATGGCTGCCAGCCGGGCGACGATGCGTGCCAGACAGCCGGTCTTGCAGGCACACATCTCGAAGTACTGTTGCTCGTCGACGGTCACGGTCTTCTGGTTGTGCCAGTAGATATCCATCCCCTGACCCAGGTGTGTCCGGTTGAGTTCGTGGGTCAACATCTCGTAGGCGTCGAGTTGCTGGGTCGGTGAGAGGGTCTGTGAGTTGCGGGCGATCACCTTCAGCGGAATAAAATACATCGCGTTGCCGGCGTTAAGCGCGATGTCGGTGCCGTGCCCGTGGTGTAACGCCGGCTCGCCCCGACGCATCCGCGCCTCGTCCTCCACGTCGTCGACGATGATCGTCCCGTTGTGGAGGATCTCGGGGATGGTGGCGTAGGGGAGATACGCCTCGGGGTCCTCGCCAAAGGCGTCGATCATAATGAGAAAGAGAATCGCACGCCAGCGTTTGCCCCCGCGGTCCAGCAGTTCCCAGATAGGGTCGGCCAGTGCCTGCTGTACGGCCCCTGCGTGGTACGCGTAGCTCGGCTCGCCGAAGAACTCGCCCAGATACGCCTCCTCCACCTCCCGGGGGAGCAACTCCCGGATAGCCTCGTCGACCACCGGCCGCCACTCGGCGAGTACGTCCTGCATACCCACGCTCTCGGCACAGAACCTGAAAAAACCACCCGCTCGGCTGGGTGGCGTCGCTGTTCGCACTGCCCGGCGACCCCCGGTGTCGACCCGACACGGGACACCGGGTCGGTGGCCGGAGGCGAGTGGAAAAGCTCTAATGCGGGTAGTGTGGACGTTCGAGTATGGCCCCAATCGTCAGACTGTTCGGCCCCGTCGACGGGGTGCTGGGCGCCGAGGTGGGCATCGGCGAGGTGCTCGTCGTCGAGGTACTCCTGCTCGTCCTGGTGGTCGGAAACTTCCTCACACGGTTTCTCGCCCACAGCCGCCACCGGCACCAGGCCGAGGACGGACCGGAGGCAGTCTCCCGGGTGCTCCCCCACGAGGTCGCCAACGTCGTCCTAATCGTCGTCTCGCTGTACTATCTGACGCTCGACGCCCACGCCGGCATGGTCATGTCCGTGCTCGTCTTGACCCTCTTTCTCACCGACTTCTTCGAGTTCGAGGCCCGGAAGGCTGAGGCCCGCCGCGACGTCCCGCTCGACCGCCCGAAGGGGGCACTCGCCGCCGGCGTAGTTGCCTTTGCGTACGCCGCCTATCAGGTGGTGTTTTTCATCATTGACGGCTATCTCGCCGCCGTCATCTGAGCCGGCCCTGTAACACCCGTTCAGTTCGAACTGACGACCTTGACCACATCACCCTCCGAGAGTTCGTGGTCCTCGCCGACCTGCCGGTCCCGCCGGGCGTCGACGGCGTAGAGGTACCCCTCGCCGATATCAGAGTGCACTGCATACGCGAGGTCCGGCGGGGTCGCGCCGGCGGGGAGCAGGTGGGCGTCCGGGAGCGTTCGGCCCTGCCCGTCGGTCCACCGGGTCTCGTTCTCGACGGGGTAGACCGTGATGCGGTCGAGCAGGTCGTCGACGGCGGTATCGAGCGCCGCCTGGACGCCCGTCCCGCCGTTGCGCTCCATCACCGCCCGGACCTGTTCGAGCCCCTGCTCCTGCTGGTCGCTCAACCCGCCCAGCACCTCGAAGTCGGGGTCACCGGGGTCGTAGTCGACCAGCCCCGCCTCCGCGGCCCGCCGGAGCGCGAGTTCCCCCTCGGCGGTCGCCGGGATGACCCGCTCGGCGTGTTCGCGGAGCCGGTCGACCGCCCCCGCCGGCGCGATGTCGGCCTTGTTCGCCACGACCACGACCGGCTTGGTCCGCTCCCGCACCGCCGAGGCCAGCCGCCGACGGTCCTCGTCGCCCCACTCCCGCGGGTCCGACGGGTAGTCGACGGCCCGCAACACCGCCCCGACATCCGCGGCTGTCGCGCCCACACCGGTCAGCATCCCCGTCAGCGCCTCGTCGATGTCGAAGTCCGGCGACCGGGACTGGCGCTCGACCCCGTCCCAGTTGTCGGCGACGATCCCGGCGAGCCAACGGTCCATCTCCGTCTCAATAAACGCGAGGTCCTCGACGGGGTCGTGGTCGCCAACCTCGACGGGTTCCCCCTCGGCGTTCGTGCCACCCGAGGCGTCGACGACGTGGAGGATCGCGTCGGCGGTCGTGAGTTCGTCCAGGAACTGGTTGCCAAGCCCGCGGCCCTCGTGGGCGCCCGGGACGAGCCCTGCGACGTCGAGCAACTCCACCGGAACGTAGCGCTTGCCCGCCCGACAGTTGTCGCTGTCACACCGACGGTCGCGGTCGAGACAGGGACACGCCGTCCGAACGTGGCTGACCCCACGGTTCGCGTCGATCGTCGTGAACGGGTAGTTACCCACCTCCACCTCGGCCATCGTGGCCGCCGTGTAGAACGTGGACTTGCCGGCGTTTGGCTTGCCGGCAAGCGCGAGAGAGAGCATATCGGGGCTACTCGGGACGGCGGAAAGCCCCTTTCGGTTACTGAACAGCGGGGGCGTGGCCGGCGTCTCGCCCACACATCCGGCCGTCGGGGTCGGGGGGCCGGTCAGTCCGGGGAGCCTGTCCCGG
>JBLGCN010000234.1:0-4163 GCA_047617405.1 Natronomonas sp. | reverse complement strand
TTCTCACACGCCGGCGTTCTCGTCTACGAGGGGTTCGAACCGCTCGACGCGGTGGGCCCCTACGAACTGCTCTCGGTCGGTGCCGACCGGCTGGCCGGCGCAGACGCCGGCGACAGCTTCGAGACGTCGCTGTGTACCACTGACACGGCCGACCAGGTCACCTCTGCATACGGGATGACCGTCGGGTCCCACGGTAGCGTGGCCGAACTCGACCCCGACCTGCTCGTCGTCCCGGGTGGTGGCTGGAACGACCGCGCTGAGACGGGGACCTGGGCCGAGGCCGAGCGCGGCGTCATCCCGGACCTGCTGGCCGAGCGGGCGGCCGCCGGAACAACGGTCGCCGGCGTCTGCACCGGTGGGATGCTGCTGGCGCGGGCGGGGTTGCTCGAGGGTCGGCCGGCGGTCACCCACGCCGGCGCGTTAGCCGACCTCCGCGAGACGGACGCCGAGGTGGTCGAGGCCCGCGTCGTCGACGCCGGCGACGTGCTGACCTGTGGCGGTGTCACCGCCGGGCTCGACCTCGCGCTCTATCTCTTAGAGCGGGAGTACGACACCGATCTCGCGGCGGCGGTGGCCCGGACGGTCGAACACGAGCGACGCGGGCCGGTTCACGACACGGAGCCCTGACGCCCGACCCTGACCGTCGGCCCGGGGTCACTCGAAGCTAACGCCAGTGACCTCGAATCGCGCGCCGCCGTCGGTGCCGCTGACGGCCCGGACGGTCCACCCGTGTGCGTCGGCAACGTCGCGGACGATGGCGAGCCCGAGGCCGGTGCCGTCCTCCGCCGTGGTGTAGCCGGGCTCGAACACCTGCCCGTGGGCCGCACCGGACAGCCCCATTCCGTCGTCCTCGACGTAGAACCCGGAGCCGTCGGCGAGCACCCCCACCCTGACTGTCACGTCGTGGCCGCCGTGCTCGACCGCGTTGGTCACGAGATTCTCGAGCAGTTCCTGGAGCCGCGTCGGGTCCGCCTGGATGGTGGCCGCTCCGGGTGTGACCAGCGTTGCACTGTGTGTCTGGACGGTGTACCAGGCCTGCCGGGCGAGTTTCCCGAGGTCGACCACACCGGTGTCGGCTGTGCCCTGCCCCTCGCGCGCAAGCGTCAGAATCTCGTTAATCAGTGTCTCCATGCGCTCGTGTGCGTCCTTGACCGTCTCGATGTGCTCGCTGTCACAGTCCTCGGCCACCAGCTCGGTCCGCATCCGGGCGATGTTGAGCGGGTTCCGCAGGTCGTGGGAGACGACGCCGGCGAACTCGTCGAGTCGCTCGTTCTGTCGGCGTAACCGCTGCTCGCGGCGCTTCTGGGCGGTGATATCCGTCGTCATCCCCACCACCCACCCACCCTCACCGTCCCCGTGGCGGTGTGCGCCGGTCTCGACCCACCGGGTCTCGACATCCTCGGTGAAGCCCGTCCGAAACTGGACGGTCACGTCGTTGCTCTCGCCCTCGAGCAGCTCCGCCCACGCCCGCTCGACCGCCGACCGGTCCTCGGGGTGGACGACCCGCTCGAAAAGGTCCGACGCCGTCTCGACAGCCTCGACGGTGACACCGAACACCGCCTCCGCGTCACCGGTGCACGACAGGGGTCTGCCGGTCTCGGGGTCAACCGTCCAGATCAGCGCGTCCGTCGCCGCGAGCGCGAACTCGGTCTGCTCGCGCAACCGCTCGAGCTCCTCGCGGTGTTGCTCCCGGTCGGTGACATCCCGTACCGCCACCGCACACCCGCTGAACGTGCCGCTGTGGGGTAACGGCATAATATGCATCTCGCAGACCCGCGGCCCCCGGTCGTCCTGTGGTGTCACCTCGACGGTCAGCCACCTGTGCTCGCGGTCGGCGCTGTCCGAGCGAACCTCCGAGACGACCGCCCGGTACTCCTCGACGACCGGCTCCGGGACTGTCCCGTTCTCGACGAGGTCGGAAAACGGGCGCCCCTCCAGGTCGGCCGGGTCTACACCGACAACCTCCCCCCACCCCGCGTTGACCTCGTGCATCCGCTCCTCGGTATCGAGCGTGAACACGCCGCCGGGAACGGTATCGAGCAGCGTCCGGAACTCGGCGCGGTCGGTCATGCGCCCGCCTCCCGGCTCCGGTCCAGGCCCCTGTCGCCGGTCACCGCGGCTCGCAGACGCGGTCGCTCACGCGCCCGCTGACAGCCTCCGAGACGGGTCGTCTCCGGTCTTGCTCTCGTGCTCATCTCCCCCCTGTGACTCCGGGTATCTCCTGCACCCCCTGTCCGCCCGGAACTCCGTCTGACCGCCACACCCATACCTAACTATTTTTGATGCCGGTGTATAACTGGTCTGGCCGTTTCCCCCGGGACACCCACCGCTCAGAGCAGGCTTCCGCGGGCCACGTCGACGACCCGGCCGCCAACCTCGACGCTGACCGTGTTCCCACGGTCGGTCGCCGCGAGGTGTAGCAGTGAGGGCCGTCCTATCTCGTGGCCCTGTTCGACGCGGGCGTCGACGACCCCGCTCCCGAGGTACGCGTGGCGCGCGAGGTAGGCCGCCAGACAGCCGTTTGCCGACCCCGTTGCCGGGTCCTCGGGGACGCCGTAGGCCGGGGCGAACATCCGCACGGCGAGGTCGTTGTCCGGGTCGCGGGGCTCGGGACAGAACGCGTGGACGAGCTTTGCCTCCCGGTCGTCTGTCAGCCCGTCGTACGCCTCCCGGTCGAGGTCGACCGCCGCCAGCGCCTCCCGGTCAACGAGCGGGACGATAACCGTCGGCAGACCCGTCGAGACGACCTGGACCGGCCAGTCGGTGTCGAGCCGGCCGGCAGACAGCCCCAGCACCGCCGCGAGCCGGCCGTGGGCGAGCGTCTCGCCGAAGGTAGGGGGTTGCTGGGTCATCCACAGTGTCTCCTGCCCGTCGCGCTCGCGGACCTCGACGGGCACCGCACCGACGTCCAGGTCGAGGACGACCCGCTCCGGGCGGCCGTCGGCGACCCGCTCGCGGACCACGTGGGCGGTCCCCAGTGTCGGGTGGCCGGCAAAGGGCACCTCGGCCTCCGGGGTGAAGATGCGCACCCGGTAGGGGTCTGTCCGGGACTCGATGAACGTCGTCTCGGAGAAGTCCATCTCCCGGGCGACAGCCTGCATCTCCTCGCCGGTGAGGGCACCGTCGCTCTCGACAACGGCAAGTTGGTTGCCGGTGTACCGCTCCCGGGCGAACACGTCGACGATATGTAGCTCGTGGGGCATGTCCGGCCCGTCGGCCGGGGTCGGCAAACGCCTTTCCGTTAGGGGAGTCGCTCGAGGCTGAACTCCCGGTCGGCGTCGGGAAACGGCACCTCGGCCCGGACGCCGTCGTCCGGGAGGAAGGCGCGCTCGCCCTCGAAGACCTCCCGGGCCTCCGCGCTCAGCCGGTCGGCCCGGCCGGCGTACCGCGAGGAAATGTGGGTGAGTGCGAGCCGTGTGGCACCCGCCTGGTTGGCCACCTCGGCGGCCTCGCCGGCGGTTGCGTGGCCGGTCTTGCGGGCGCGGTCCGCCCGGTCGTCGGCGAAGGTGGCGTCGTGGACCAGCAGGTCGGCGTCCTCGGCGGCCCGGACTGTCCCCTCTGTCGGCCGGGTGTCACCGGTGTAGACCAGCCGCCGACCGGGCCGGGGCGGACCGACCACCTCCCCGGGCTCGATAGTCCGACCCTCGTGTTCGACCGGCTCGCCGCGGTGGAGTTTCGAGTACTTCGGGCCCGGTGCGAGCCCCAACTCCTCCTCGGCCTTCTCGCGGTCGAACCGGCCCTTCCGCTCGGCCTCGACCAGGGCGTACCCGACAGCGTCGGTCCGGTGGTCGACCCGAAAGGCCCGGACCTCGTACTCGGCGGCGGCGAGTGCGACGTCGCCGGGCTCGACCTGGCTGACCCGGACCGGATACGAGGGGGCGGTGCCGGTTGGGGCGAGCAGACGCTCGACCCGACCCCGTGTCCCCGCGGGGGCGTGCACCGCCAGCGGTCGCTCGCGGTCGTTGAAGTCAAGCGTCTGGGTCAGCCCCGGCAGCCCGAGGACGTGGTCGCCGTGGAGGTGGGTGAGGAAGATGTGGCCAACGTCGAACCCCGTCGAAAAGCGCATCATCTGGCGCTGTGTCCCCTCCCCGCAGTCAAAGAGCAGCCGGTCGCCCTCGCGCTCGACGAGCAGGGCACTGGTCGACCGGGCCGTGGTAGGGACG
>JBLGCN010000233.1:0-4188 GCA_047617405.1 Natronomonas sp. | reverse complement strand
CTGGGCCTTCTGATATGCCTTCCCGAAGGAGCCGGCGGTGCCCATCACCTCGCCCGTGGACTTCATCTCCGGCCCGAGCCGCGGGTCAGAGCCCGGCAGCCGGTCGAAGGGGAGTACAACCTCCTTCACCGAGACCTGTTCGGGGATGTGTTCCTCGTAATCCAACTCGTCGAGCGAGGCCCCGGCCATCACCTTCGCGGCGATCTTCGCCAGGGGCACGCCCGTGGTCTTCGCGATGAACGGCACAGTGCGGGAGGAACGAGGGTTTGCCTCCAGCACGTACACCTCACCGTTCTTGACGGCGAGTTGGACGTTCAGCAGGCCAACCGTGTCCAGCGCATCGGCGATCTCCTCGACGACCGCCCGGATCTGAGGCATCACCGTCTTCACCTCCCCGGAGCGCGGCGGGATCATGCACGCGGAATCCCCGGAGTGGACGCCTGCGGTCTCGACGTGTTCCATCACACCGCCGATTAGAATGTCGTCCTCGTCGGCGACGGCGTCGACGTCCAGTTCGACGGCGTCGGCGAGGAACTCGTCGACGAGGACCGGCTTGTCCGGACTCACCCGGACCGCCTCCTCGATGTAGGTTTCGAGGTCCTCGTCGTTGTAGACGACGTCCATCGCGCGCCCACCGAGCACGTAGCTCGGCCGGACGAGCACCGGATAGCCGACCTCGTGGGCAAGCTCCAGGGCCTCACTCTCGCTGGTTGCCGACCCACCCTCCGCCTGTGAGATGTCTCGCTCGTCCATCAGCCGGTTGAACCGGTCCCGGTCCTCCGCCAGGTCCATCGCGTCCACCGACGTCCCGAGGACCGCACAGTCCAGGTCACGGCGGTCGAGTTCCTGCTCCAGCGGGTGGCCGATATCCACCGAGGTCTGCCCGCCGAACTGGACCATCACGCCGTCCGCATTGACCGCCTCGACGACATCCGCGACCTCCTCGGCGGTGACGGGCTCGAAAAAGAGGCCGTCCGAGATGTCGTAATCCGTCGAGACCGTCTCGGGGTTGTTGTTGACGACGTGGGCGTCGACACCCAGCTCCTTCAGTGCGCGCACGGCGTGGACGGAGCAGTAGTCGAACTCCACACCCTGGCCGATCCGGATCGGCCCGCCGCCGACGACCACGACACTCTCGACGTCGCGGTCTACCCGCAGTTCGTCGCGGTTGAGCGCCGAAATCGGGTCCCGCGTGGAGTAGTAGTAGGGGGTCGTGGCGGCGAACTCACCGGCACAGGTATCGACCAGCTTGAAATCGCGGTCGGTCGTGGCGCTGTTGACCTCGCCGACAGCAGGTGGCCCCGTCCTGTCCCCGCCGCTGTGCTGTGGGTCCGACGCGGGGGCGCCCGCATCCCCCGAAGCGCCGCCGTCGGCCTCGACCGCCTCACCCTCGACGGCGCCGCGCTCGTTAAGAAGCCGGTCGGGGAGCCAGGAGGCGTGGGTATCGGTGAACTCCCCGCCGGAGAGGGCGGTGATCTCGTGGTCGGTAAAGCCGGCGTCGGCTGCAGTCTGGAAGTCACCCGCGCTCGCGGCCTCGGCCGCCTCGGCGACCCGTTTGTACCGCTCGACGTACCACTCGCGGATCTCCGTCAGCGCCGAGACGGTCTCTGCGCCATACCCCCGCTCAAAGGCCTCGAACATGGCGTAGGGCCGGGCGGGGGTGGGCCGCTGCAAGTACTCGGTCTCGAGTTCCTCGTCACTCACCCCGCTCCAGTCGACGGCGGGGTTGTACTCCGTCGAGCGCAGCGCCTTCAGCAGTGACTCCTCGAAGGTCCGGCCGATCGCCATCGCCTCCCCTGTCGACTTCATCGCCGGGCCGAGTTCGAACTCGACGTCCCGGAACTTGTCGACCGGCCACCGGGGGACCTTCGTCACCACGTAGTCGATTGCTGGCTCGAACGCCGCGGTCGTCTCGCCGGTGATCTCGTTTTCGATCTCGTGGAGCCGTTTCCCGAGTGCGACCTTCGCGGTCACGCGGGCGATCGGGTAGCCCGTGGCCTTCGAGGCCAGTGCCGACGAGCGCGAGACACGGGGGTTCACCTCAACGACGCGGTACTGGCCGCCAGGGGTCCCGTCGTCGCGCCAGGCAAACTGGATGTTACAGCCGCCCTGGATGCCGAGTTCACGAATCACCTTCAACGCCGTGTCGCGCATCTCCTGGTGGCCCTCGTCGGGGATCACCTGGGAGGGCGTGACGACCATCGACTCCCCGGTGTGGATCCCCATCGGGTCCAGGTTCTCCATGTTACAGATGATGATACAGGAGTCGTCGGCGTCCCGCATCACCTCGTACTCCAACTCGATCCAGCCGTCGATTGACTCGGTGATCATCACGCGACTGTCCCGTGAGAGATTGAGCCCCTTCTTTACAGCGTCCTCAAGCTCGTCCATCTCGCCGATGACACCCGACCCTGCCCCGCCCAGGGTGTAGGTGGTCCGCATAATCACGGGGAGGCCACCCACCTCGTCGACGGCCGCCTCGACCTGGTCGACGGCGTCGATGGTGGTCGACGCCGGCACCGGTTCACCGATAGACTCCATACGCTTGCGGAACTGCTCGCGGTCCTCGGTCGCGTAGATGGTGTCGAGTGGCGTGCCCATTACCTCGACATCGTGGTCCTCAAGAACACCCTCCTCGGCGAGCTCCGCGGTGACGTTGAGCCCCGTCTGGCCGCCCAGCCCGGCGATCACGCCGTCGGGTTCCTCCTTTCTGATGACCTCGGCGATGGCATCCGTGGTGATCGGCTCCAGATACACCTCGTCGGCCATCTCCGGGTCGGTCATGATCGTTGCCGGGTTGGAGTTGACCAGCACGACTCGTGCGCCCTCCTCCTGGAGTGCGCGGCAGGCCTGCGCCCCGGAGTAGTCGAACTCGGCTGCCTGGCCGATCTTGATCGGGCCGCTGCCAATGAGCAGTATCGTCCGGTCTTCTCCCGCTGTCATTACCCAGGGGGAGTCTGCACATCGTAATAAAGTCGACGATACGGTACGAAGATCGAAGACGGATTTCGAAAATCGTACCGTGAGCCGGTCACACACCACTCACACGGGGGCCGGATAGTGCGAGTGGTCGGATACTAGCTCGGGTCTGCACACGGTAGGCTCCGGAACGGACGCGAGCGGGTGGCGACCCGTCCGGCTGTGCCATCACGGGAGAACTCGGCACCCCGGGGTGCCGAGTATCCACATGTACCAGCCGACAGTGTCAGTTGTTCCCGTCGGCAAAAAAGTAACGGTACGGCTGGTCACGGATGACCTCCACCTCGTCGGTCTCGGCACGCCGGCCGAGGACGGTGGCGACCCGGTGGACGCTGTCGAACTCCTCGCCGTGGTCCTTGAGGACCCGGAGAATCTCCCGTGCTGTCAGCGGCTCCTCGGGGTCAGCCTGCTTCAGGACCGACCGGATGCGCTCGTAGTCGCCGCGGCGTGTGCGCATACTCGCTGATAAGACTACACACACATTAAATAGCGTCAGACAGGCGTCGGACGCCGGCCCGGCCGGAACTGCAGGACGGTACCGTCACGCACCTGTCCGCGCCCGTCATACAGAGACCAGGGCCGCGTCTACACACTCCTCCGGAGCGGGTGAGGCTCACAACGCGGTGTCGTGTTCGGACTCGAACTCCCGTTCGGCGCGGTAGCGCTCGACGAACGCCTCGACGTCGAACTCCTGCATCCGGCGCTCGAACTCGGACATCGCCGAGCCGTCCTCGGCGTGGCTGACGGCGTGTTCCATCAACTCGACCAGCAACTCCACGACAATCTCGTGAAGCCGGTGAGCCTCGAAGTCCGCCACCCACACCAGCGCGTATCCGACCTGTCCGTCGCCGGAGGTGTCGGCGCTGACCACCTGTTCGGGGAACTCCTCGACGACCATCCCCATCACGTGTGGGGTGGCGAACTCCTCGAACTCGTCGGCGGTGTCGACAGTTGCCCGGAGAACGTCGACAATCGACTCCGGGACAAACCGGGCCAGCGGGTGGGCGTCGGTCACGACGGCGTGGTCGGCACCGCAGCGACAGTCGAACTCCCGGACCCCGATGTCGATGTCACGGACACTCAGTGTCCGCCCACAGGGGAGGTCGAGTGACTCGGCCGCGCCGCCGGGCACGCCGGGCTCTGCCATAGTCTCACTTTGTGTGTCCCAGGAATAAAGACCGCGGAACGGGCCGACACCCCTGGCTCCGG
>JBLGCN010000232.1:0-4190 GCA_047617405.1 Natronomonas sp. | reverse complement strand
GCCAGACCTCACGCATGGACATTTTTTTCAGCGCCTCGATCCGCGGCGGCCGGGACGACGCCACGCTCTACCGCGAAATCATCGACATGCTGGGAGAGCACGGCGACGTCCTCACAGAGCACGTCGGTGCCGAGAACGTCGAGGCAGAGGAAGCGGCGGCAGGGCTCTCGGACAGTGACATCTACGACCAGGACCTCGCGTGGCTCCGGCAGGCCGACGCTGTCGTCGCCGAGGTGACCACGCCCAGCCTCGGCGTCGGCTACGAACTCGGCCGCGCGGTCGCCTGGGGGACGCCGGTGTGCTGTCTCTACCGCCCCGACAGCGAACACGACCTCTCGGCGATGGTCCGGGGCAACGACAGTGTGACTATCGAGGAGTACGACGACCCCGCGGCGCTGGAGCCGGTGCTCGCGGACGTTCTCGGCCGTGACGGGCGGTGAGGCGTGCCCGGTCGGCCGGTCACGGCGAGGACCGCCACGCGGGTGAGTATCCCGGGGCCATCCGGCATGCCCGCCGCGAGCCACGCCGGACGAGCACGGTCCACGCCGAGCAGCACGAAACCGGGCAACCGTCCCTGAAGCTTGGGTGTTATCGAGCCATTTGAACCCTGCGGCGCGGAGACGACCGATATCCGGGCGCACGGACCCCCGAGGGTAGAGAGGTCGCGTGCGCGAGGACAAGCACGCCCGTGGCCAAGGGCTGGCGGCCGCCTGCGACGGGTCTCGGCCGCGCTTGCGAAGCTACTTGAGCCGAGGACGGCTCTGTAGGGATACACGATGTATTCTCTCTCAGCAAGCGGATGGCGAACCGGTCTCGGTACGGCGCGGTCCGGAACCGCGCGGGAGGAGCTGTGAACCCGAACCGGATTGACTCGCTCGTCGACCTCGGGTACGGGCTGCTGATCGCGGTCTCTGTCGGGCTGATCCTGGTTGTCGGCAGCAGTGTCGGACTGGCCTTTGGCTTTGGTGTTCTGATCTCATACGTCGTACACGTCGTCTGGAAGATGGCCCGGTTCGACCCCGACTGGATGACCACCGCGGTCAGGGAGACCGTCGAGGAGGCGGTCGACGATACTGTCGAGCAGAAGGTCGGCGACACTGTCGAGGAAGCCGTCGATGACACCGTCGAGGAGAGCATCGAGGCGGCTGTCGACGAAACCGTCGAGGAGGCGGTCGGCGACACTGTCGAGGAAGCCGTCGACGACACTGTCGAGCGGAAGGTCGGTGAAACTGTCGAACAGACCGTGGACGAGACCGTCGAGGAGACTGTCGGCGAGAGTGTTAAGGAGGCCGTCGACGAGACAGTCGGCGAGACCGTCGAACAGACCGTCGAGGAGACACTCGAGGGGCAGATCGAGGAGGTAGGCGGCGACACTGGCGGCCAGGACGAGGAGGACAACGGAGGGGCAGACACCGCGAACGGCGACGGCTGACCGTCATCACCCTTTGTCGGCGCTCACCGCCGGTTATCCGGCTGTTCCGCGCGCAATTATATGCCCCCGGCCCGGGGGTGGTGGTCACCTGAGACTGTCCGCGACGTACCGGTCCTCGATATCGTCCAGTGGGCTCGACATGTGAACGACGTGGTGTGCGTACGAGAGCGCCCCCATCAGGAGGTGGGAGACGGAGTAGAGCAACAGCCCGTGGGCCAGTGCGAAGACCACGAGGCCGAGGCTCAGGACGGAGAATCCGAGGAAGTAGTTGGTCGCGACGGTGTGACCGAGCTTTCGGAACATCTCAGCCTCCCCGGGACTGTGCTCGGTCAGATGCTGCCCGGCCGAGAGCGCACACGGCCCCGCCGTGGGCGGCCGGTTGGTCCTGGTCGTCGGGCACCGTGATTGTGGGGTCGGCACACACTCCGGGCGGGTCCGCGGGCTCGACAGCACGTGCGGCCAAGTCGGGTCTGTGGAGGGCAGTGTCCATACAGTCACCTCCGGCTACACGGTATAAAACCCCGGACCGGTGTCGCCTGGGCTGCAACACCGAGCTGAAGCGCAGCAGGGATACCCGGTTGACACTGTCCGGTCAGGGCCGGCAAGCGACTCCTCGATACCACCGGCTTGCGCTGCCGGTTCGCAGGGCCCGGTCAGGCTGTGGTGCATATGGAGGTACAGCGGTCAAACCCCGGAACTCCACAGCCCCCGGTATCACACTACGGGCACGAGTCAGAGGACCTTAGACGGCGAGGACCTCTCGTGACCCCGGGCGACCTACCGGCAGCGGGTGGGCGAGGGCCGGCCGGTTCATCTCGACCACTGCTCTGGCCGTATCGTCCCGGGTAATCTCCTCCGGGACGAGTGGTACAGTCACGTCACCGGTTGGCCCCAACAGCCCGGGTCGTGTCGCCGTGAGTGGCGCCCGCCCTGTGGTAAGCCGCCGTCGGTTACTCAGCACGAGACCCAACACATACCCGAACGGACTGACGGGACCGTCAGACGCTCAGCATAAACTGGGTGACGGTGTCTCCGCACTTGTTCCGTCCGAGAGACCGAACCAGAGTTCAGGCGGCGTAAGCTGTGGTATCCGTTCGACCCGAATGCGACGTCCACAGCGTCCTCGGACGCGAGTACCTCGGTTGTGGGACCGACCGAGACGCTAGCGGCATTTGCAGTTGAGTGACAACGCTCTCGTTCGGGATTCACCTAGTCTCCGATAGAGATGTTCGTTCCCTCATCGTCACCGGGCAGCCGCGGGGCGAGGACCTCCACCAGCGAATCCATATCCCGTGTCTGGTACCAGGCTGTTCCGGGGCCGGTAAACTCGAAGACGAGCCCTTCCCCGCTCAACAGCGTCGACTTGAGGCCGCCGACCCGGCGGGTCGAATACTCGATCTCGTCATCCCAGGCGATCAGGTGTTCATTGTCCAGAACGTAGGATTCGCCGGCGGCGAGTTCGAGTTTTTGAGGCCGCCGTACGCGTCGATGAACGCTGTTCCGGTGCCTCTCAGTGCGAGTGGCACCAAACTGGCCTCGCCCAGCACCGACTTGAGGCCGCCCACTTCCGAGTCAATATCGATGCTATCGGTCCCTGCGATGAACGCACCATCAGTGGAGTACAGCGTCTCATCCTGAAGTTGATGTGACATGACGTCTCCCGGTGTCGGAGGGGCAAGGGTGACAGTCCCCGGCCCGTCCTCGGCGATGAACTCGTTGGTGAACATGGATTCACCGCCCAGCATCGACTTTGCGGAACTGAGGAGTCCGTCACGACTCGTTTCCGTGTCGACCGAGATGGTCGGGGAGTGACCGACCATCGCGCCAGGCTCAGCGACAATCGACTCTCCGCGTTGTAGTGTTATCTTCAGGTGTGTGTACGACGGTCGGTGTGAGAACTCGTAGTCCATTGTTGTGTGGAGTGGCTCAGTCAGCGGCGGGGTTGGGGTGTTCAACGGCGGATGTCTGTTCGCCCGGGCCATGGGAAGCGTCACGCCACCGGGAGAGGCTGTATACTGTGGCGACTGTTACAGCCGCGATACCTGCGACGTGCTTCCTGTTGGCTCTCATCTATATTTGATACAGTATCCACAGGAGAATAAACCGTACCTACTGTTGCAGACTCAGAAACACTGCCAGGGACGCGACAGGCTGGCAGCGTCGGCGTGTCAGACCGGTGGCGACACTGGCGCGTGTATCGTCGGGCCATGCGTGAGAGGGGGCGCGCGCTGAACCGCTCCGGCTAGCAGTTGTGCCCGCGTCCACAGTCTCTCTCGGCCGCGGTGAGTCCGCGCGGCCGGATTATCAAGCGTGAAAATTCGGTCGCAAATCATATGTATACCAGCAAGCACGTTTCAGTTGTCGCATTCACGCGACATGGGTACCATCCTGCCGTCCCCCACCACCCACCCCACACCACCCCACCTTTCCGCTGGGTTTGCCGACATTGGTTGCTCTCCCCGCCTCTTTCTGGCGGGGGGATCCTGCGCCGGATAGCAACGTCACCTGACGTTTCTCCGGGAGTATCTTGGGTATGTGTGGCCGGCGAGACACTCCGTACGAACCACCCTCAGCCACAAGCCATGAGCACTCGCCCGGTGACCACGCCGAACTACCGGTAAGTGTCGGATGAGGGGTCCCGAGCGCGTATTGAGGAACACCTCAAAATACCGGAACCGTGGCGTCGTATCTTTGGAGAGCTGAGAGACCCTCTCGCGGTGCTTCAACAGATGAGTGGACGGGCGCGCATAGGACGGTC
>JBLGCN010000231.1:0-4194 GCA_047617405.1 Natronomonas sp. | reverse complement strand
CGACACTGTTCGACCGGCCGCTGTTCGCGCTCGGGGAGGTCTTCCTGGCAGATTCCACCGGTGAGATGGGGGTCGACACGCCGCTGTTCTCGCGGGCGCTCGACCGTGCACACACCGAGGGAGTTCCTGTCACCGTCCACGCCGAGGACGCCTCACTGTTCAACGAGAGCGCCCGCGAGCGCGAGGACGCCGACGCCTGGTCGGCATACCGGACCGCCCGCGCCGAGGTGGCCGCCGTCGAGCAGGCCTGCCAGGTCGCCCGGGAGCAGGGGGCTGCGGTCCACATCGCCCACGCGAGCACGCCGAGGGGGATCGATGCAGCACACGAGGCCGGGATGACGACCGAGGTCACCCCACATCACATGTTTCTCTCCCGGGACGACCTCTCCGGGCTGGGTACCGACGGGCGGATGAACCCCCCGCTTCGCCGCGAGAGGCGTCGCCAGCGGGTCTTCGACCGGGTCGCCGACGGGACCGTCGACATGGTGGCGACCGACCACGCCCCACACACCGGCGCCGAGAAGGGGACAGATATCTGGGAGGCCCCCAGCGGCGTTCCGGGTGTCGAGACCGCCCTCCCGCTGTTGCTCGCGGCGGCCCGGGCAGGCCGGGTCGGGTACGAGCGCGTGCGCGACCTGACAGCCGCGAACCCTGCCGACGTCTTCGGGGTCGGGGCGAAGGGCCGGGTGGCCGAAGGGTACGACGCCGACCTCGTGCTCGTGGACCCGGGGACGAGCACCGAGGTCCGGGCGGAGGACCTGCACACGAAGTGTGACTGGACGCCATTCGAGGGCCGCGACGCTGTCTTTCCCGAGTGGACGATGGTCCGTGGAACGGTCGTCTACGAGCGCGGCAACGGGTTCGCCGACCACCAGGGGCGAAACGTCCGGCGGCCGGACACTGCCGGGGGTAGCGAGGGCGAGGGCGGCCACGGACCCGGGCGGTAGCCGCGGTCAGTCGTCGCCTGTGCCGGTGTCCGCGCCCGCGGCCTCGAAGTGGTGCCCACACTCCGGGCAGGCTACCCGGTCGTGTCGCAGCGCCGTGGAGTGTTCGCGCACCTCCCGCATCACCTCCGAGACCCGGTCCTCGGCCTCCAGTTCCGCCTCGACGGAGAGGTCACCCCCCTCGACCTCGAGGAGAAACTTCGCCACCTCGGTGGCCTCGTACATCACGTCGTCGAGCTTCTCGGCGGTCAGAAAGTCACTCATCGCGCCGTAGAGGAAGGTCGCCCCCGCCTGCCGCACCTTCTCCTCGAAGCTCGCACGGGCCTGGTTGACAGCCTGTGGCGTGTAGGTGTCGGTCATGAACGGGACGAGTTCGGGGAGGTGCTCGCCGATCTTCGTCATCTCGACGCCGGTCTCTGTCCGGAAGTCCGCACACAGGCGGGCAATTGCCCACTCCCGGGCGGTGATGTATGTGCGCTCGCGCAGAAAGTCGTTTGCCCGGTCGTAGGTGCTGCCGTCGATCTTCCGAAACCGGTCGTAGGTGCGGATGTCCTCGGGGAGGTCGGGGTCGTCCCCTTCCGGCCCGTCGGATTCGGCCGGCTCCGGTGTCGCCGTCCCACGGGGTCCGGGGTCGGGAGCCGTCTCGGGGGCGTCGTCGGGGTTCTCGGCGTCGTGGTCGGCCGGGTCATCGGGCATGCCAGCCGTTGCGCGCGCCCTGTGAAAAAGGGTGTCGCCGGCAGGCGGTTGGCCGAGAGCCCGGAGAACGGCCGCGACCGGAAGCTTTTGGCCGCTCGGTGTCGGCTGTACTGGTATGAGACTGCTCTTGGGTGTCGGCGCCGGCGACGACGCCGGGGCTGCCTTGGAGGCTGTCGTCAGCCGGGCCCGCGAGGCCGACGACGACCTCACCGTCGCCGTCTACGCCGAGGATGGGGCGGACCGGGGCGTCGAGACGGTCGAGCGTCGGGTCCGGGACCGCCTCGACGACCTCGGCTTCGGGGCTCGCGTCGAGCAGGTCGACGGCGACCCCGGGAGTCAACTGGTGGAGCTGGCCGAGACCGGCGACTACGACAGGCTCGTTATCCCCGGGGGCACCCGGAGCCCGATGGGGAAGGTTCGCCTGAGCGACGCCGCGGAGTTTGTCCTGCTGAACGCCCGCAGTTCGGTGACCCTGCTCAGATGACACAGTTCCCCGACGACACGGCCGGCGAGTTCCCGCCCCCGCCTCGGGAGTTCACCGACCGGGAGGACCGGCCTGTCACCGTCCGCACCGCCGACGGGGACGACCACGAGGCCCTGGTCGGGATGTATCTCGACTTCGACCCCGAGGACCGTGCCCAGGGGATCCCGCCGAGTCGCGAGGACGGTATCCGCGACTGGCTCGGTGCCGTCACCGGCCCCGAGTGTCCGGCCGTCGTCGCGGTCGTCGACGGCGATGTTGTCGGCCACGCGATGCTCGTCCCGGACGAGGACGGTGCCTACGAGCTGGCGATTTTCGTGCTCCAGGCATACCAGTCCGCGGGTATCGGGACAGAACTCCTCCGGACGCTTCTGGGGCTGGCACAGGCGGACGGGATTGTTCGGGTCTGGCTGACCGTCGAGCGGTGGAACGACTCCGCGGTCCGGCTGTACCACTCTGTCGGCTTCGAGACGACAAAGGAGAGCGGGCTCGAACTGGAGATGGGGATCCGGCTGGCGGCGTAGGCCGCCGGCGGCCGTTCAGACCGAGAGCACCGGCTGGTCGGCGTACTGAAGCACATACAGCGCCGCCTTACCGATAGTCACGTCCACGTCGTCCTCGGGGGTCTCCCGCGGGACGACCAGAAAGTCCGCGCCCAGTTCCTCGGCGACGTCAAGCACGACGCTACCGGGTGTCCGGCTCAGGCGACTCGTCGAGAAGCCGGCCGTCGAGGAGGTAGTGACCTCGACGGACCCGCTCTCCGTGTGGTCGCGCACCGCCGAGACGAACTCCTGGTGGGCCTCGGCGACCGCCTCGGCCTCGACATCGCCGGCCTGGATCCCCCGGGCGACCCGCTGGTCGAGCACAAAGAGGAGGTGCAGGTCCGCGTCGTACCGGCTGGCAACCGCGACCGCGTGGTCGGCCGCCCGGCGGGCGTCCTCGCTCCCGTCGACCGGCGTGAGTACGAGTTCGGTGTCCACACCCGGGTGTGCACAGAGCCGGGGCAAAAAGTCCCTGGTCGGGACTGCGTCGACACACGGCCGGCGGGCCCGCCCCGAACGACTTTTGTCCCGTCCCCTCCCCGTACCGGGTATGTTTGACACCGTCGTCGTCGCGACCGACGGCTCCAAGAGCGCCGAGCGGGCCGTCACCGTTGCGCTCGGTCTCGCGTCCCGGTTCGACGCGGCGGTCCACGCGCTGTATGTCGTCGACGCCGGCGAGGTCGCGGAGTCACCCCCCGAGGTCCGCGAGGAGCTCGAGGCGTCGCTCCGGGCTGCGGGCTCGGAGGCGGTCGCGTTCGTCGACGACCACGCTGACACGGTCA
Source organism: Natronomonas sp. (assembly GCA_047617405.1). GTDB lineage: Archaea > Halobacteriota > Halobacteria > Halobacteriales > Haloarculaceae > Salinirussus. The sequence continues at coordinate 749 of JBLGCN010000231.1, read as the reverse complement.
CGACGGCCGTCCGGGAGGGTGACCCGGCCACGGAGGTCATCGACTACGCCGAGTCTGTCGGCGCCGACCTCGTCGCCACCGGCACCCGGGGGCGCCACGGCGAACACGCCTTTCTGCTCGGGAGCGTCGCCGAGACGGTCGTCCGGCGGGCCCCGATGCCGGCCCTGACGGTCCGCCAACTCGCCGACGAGGGGTGAGCGGTTGACCGCGTGCCCGCCGACCGCGCCGCTTTTGCCGGCCGCTCTCCTCTGTGAGACATGGACGACTGGCTCATCGACGACGACCAACTCCCGCTCGGGCGCAGGTCCGTCCTCCCCGGAGCGGGCTTTTTTAGCCCCGACTCGTTCGAGGCCGAGCAGGCCGAGCGCGAGGCTGCCGAGCGACTCGACAGCGACGTGGCGGTCATCGCCGACCCCGACGCCGACGGACTGGCCTGCACCGCGCTGGTTCGGGCCGCCCGGGGCGCCGGCGAACTTGTGCCGGCCGGCCCCCACAACCTCGACGACGCACTGTCGTGGGCCGCCGAGTACGCCACCCCCGAGACCGACCTGATTATCTGTGACCTCTGCCCGGACAGCCCCGAGGATATCGAGTCGGTCGGCGCCGTCGCAGACCGCGTCAGGTCGGTCGCGTGGTACGACCACCACCAGTGGGACGAGGCGCTCGTGACGGCGGTCCGGGATGCCGGTGTCGACCTCGTTGTCGGCGAGTCCGGGGCGGTCTGCTCCGCCGACGTTACACTCGAGGAA
>JBLGCN010000230.1:0-4196 GCA_047617405.1 Natronomonas sp. | reverse complement strand
CTGCGGGGAGCGAGCGAGGGGTGACGAGTGTGACGAGGGCTGTCAGCGCCACCTCGAACCCGGCGAGATCGTCGACCCGGTGTCGACGCTGACGGGCAACCCCGCCGAGTACCGCGAGCGCGACCACAAGTTCCTCCGGCTGTCGGAGTTTCAGGGGTATCTCCAGGGCTTTCTCGACCGGCTGGAGGGGACCGACAACGCCCGCAACCAGCCCCGGGAGTGGGTCGACGGGGAGTTGCAGGACCTCTGTATCACACGGGACATGGACTGGGGGGTCGACTATCCGGGCGAGGGTGAGGAGGACCTGGTGCTGTACGTCTGGGTCGACGCCCCCATCGAGTACGTCTCCGCGACCAAGCAGTACACCGAGCGCGTCGGCGCCGAGACGTACGACTGGCGGGACGTCTGGACGGTCGGCGGCGAGTGGCGCCAGGGCACCGAGTGGCAGGAGGGCTGGCACGAGGAGAGCGGCGAGATAATCCACGTGATCGGCCGCGATATCATCCAGCACCACACCGTCTTCTGGCCCTCGATGCTCCGGGGGGCGGGCTACAACGAGCCCCGGGCGGTGCTCGCGACCGGCTTTGTCGGCATCGACGGCAAGGCCCTCTCCACCTCCCGGAACCGCGCCGTCTGGGCCGACGAGTATCTCGAGACTGGCTTCCACCCCGACCTGTTTCGGTACTACATCATGACCGGGGCGGGCTTAGAGACCGACGTCGACTTCTCCTGGGACCGCTTTGCCGAGCGGGTCAACGGCGAACTCGTCGGCAATCTCGGCAACTTCTGTTACCGCGCGCTGCTGTTTGCCCACCGCAACTACGACGGCACGCCCGACGCGGAGCCGAGTCCGGAGGTCCGCGAGCGGGTCGATGACTCGCTCGCGTCCTTCGAGGACGCGGTGGCCGACTACGACATCCGGGCAGTCGGCGAGGCGGCTGTCGGGCTCGCCGATTTCGGCAACGAGTATATCCAGCGCAACGAACCCTGGAATCTCGTCGACGACGACCCCGACCGGGCCGCCCAGGTCATCCGGGACTGCGTCCAGTTGACAAAGGCGTGTGCCGTACTGATGCAGCCGGTCATGCCCGAGACCGCAGCGCGGCTGTGGACCCAGCTCAACGAGGACGGCACAGTCGCCGACACCGCCCTCGAGGACGCCCTGGCAGCCCCGTCCGCCGAGTTCGGCGAGCCGGAGGAGCTGTTCACACAGGTCGACGACGAGCGTGTCGCCGAGTTGAACGGGATGCTGCGCGAGCGAGTCGCCGCGGCGGGTGACGACAGTGACGACGACGACGCCAGCGGGACGGAGGCGGACGAGACGGAGGCAGGAGACCCCGAGGACAACGACCTCGAGCCGCTCACCGACGGCCGGGTCTCCTTCGAGGAGTTCCGGGAACTCGACATGCGGGTCGGAGAGGTCACGGCCGCGGAGCCGGTCGAGGACTCGGACAATCTGATGCGTCTGGAGGTGGATATCGGGGTCGAGACCCGACAGGTCGTCGCCGGAGTCAAGGGGCTGCACGACGCCACGAACCTGCCGGGGACACGGTGTATCCTGCTGGCAAACATGGAGAAAGCGGAGCTGTTTGGCTACGAGTCGAACGGGATGGTGCTGGCGGCCGGTGAGGAGGCCGACCTGCTGCGGACCCACGCGGACGCGCCGGTGGGAACGCGGGTGCGGTAGCGCAACTGGTCGCGCGGCCGGTGACCGGTCACACGACAGATGAGGGAGATTTTTATCCCTGGGCAATCAAAATTGAGTATGCCTGCGCCTGACGACAGCGAGGAGTGGCGGTTCTCGCTCGAGGACATAGAGGACGGGGAGGCAAGCGAGGACGGCCAGCCGGGTGAACACGGTGCGGAGGAGTCCGACACAGACGGGAATGTCGCCGGCACGCTACGCCCGGAACGGCCGGTCACGCCGGGGAGTATCAACCCGGAGAACGCCTTTTTCATGCTGGTCGGCGCGCTGATCGCCGGGTTGTTTGTCGGTGCGGTCCTCTCGCTGGCGCTGTGAGCCGGCTGACCCACCACAAAACGAAGTATTCACTACCCGCCACGACAAATCCGGGCACATGACGGACACTGACGCGGACCTCTCGCGCCGCGGCTTCATCCGGGCGGCCACCGGTGGAGCCGCCGCGACAGCCGCGGCCGGCGCCGCGGGTTCCCCGGCTGCCGCCGCCGAGGAGGGCGGCGGTGCAGGCGGTGAAGACGGGGGCGGGGGTGGTGAGCCCGACTTTGGCGGCTGGCTCGGCGACGTCAGTAACTTCGACGGCGTCGAGGATATGCGTGGCAGCGACGAGGTCACCGTCCAGGTCGGCACCGAAGCAAACGGCGGGGACTACGGCTACGGCCCCGCCGCCGTCCACGTCGACAACGGCGCCACCGTTGCCTTCGAGTGGACCGGCAACGGCGAACACAACGTCGTCCACCAGGACGGCGACTTCGAAAGCGACCTGCTTGCCGAAGCCGGCGTCAACTTCGAACACACCTTCGAGGAAGACGGGATCTACACCTACTACTGCACCCCACACCGCGGCCTCGGCATGAAAGGCGCCATCGTCGTCGGCACCGACTACCCCACCACCGGCGGCGGCGGTGGTGGGGGCGGCGAGTCACGGGCGCTCCCGGACGGTGCGAAGACCCTCGGGGTTGCGACGGGCTTTGTGATGGTCGCGACGCTCGGACTGGCCTACTTCTTCATGAAATACGGCGGGGACTACGGCGAGTTCGAGTAACCCGCCGACTACGGTCCGCGTTACACCGAATCCGGCGCCGCGTGGATCGTGAGGGCTACCTCCCGGGACTCACCTTCGAGGTCGGTGACGATCCGGTGAACGACCCGCTCGGCCTCGTTTTTGACCTTTGGCTTCACGCGGTCGATGAGCCAGTCCAGCGAGACAAACCTCGGGAGGTCGACCAGCCGCTCGTCGGCGGATTCGGGCGCGAACTCGACGTGCAGGCGGACCCGGGAGGCCGCCTCGACCCCGTCCGGGGCGGCCTCGGGTTCGGGGTCGACCTGCCAGTGCCCGCGGGCGTCAAGGTCCTTCACGAGCCGCCAGTTGATCCGCTGTGGTGGCTCGATGTCGGTCACCTCCGAGACCGCGGTGTAGGAGAGCCGCCACCACGCGAAGGTGAGGTCGTAGTTCGTGCCGGTACCGCCGTCGCCGCGCTGGTCTACCTCCCGGAGGTGCTTGGAGTACTTGGCGTACCGCGGGAAGTCGAGGAGAAACTCGTACACCTCCTCGGGCGGCAAGTAGACGACGGTACTGACATCGATACTGTCCACACAGGTAGTTTGGTCGCCGGCACGTAAGCCTCACGCCCTGCCCGCGTCCCGGTCGGACCCCGGAACAGTTTACATGCCGGGCGGGCCAAACGCAGGTGTGCTGGAAGGAGTCAACGTCGCGCTCGGGGTCGCGGGCTCGATTGCGGCGGTCAAGACCGTCGAACTCGCCCACGAACTCCGCCGGCAAGGGGCGGTCGTCCGGGGGGTGATGACCCCCGCAGCCGAGGGGATCATCCACCCCTGGGCGCTGGAGTTCGCCACCGAAAACGACGTTATCACCGAGATCACCGGGCGGGTCGAACACGTCGAACTCTGTGGCCGGGAGGGGTGGGCTGACGTCCTGCTCGTCGCGCCGGCGACCGCCAACACGGTGGGGAAGATGGCCGCCGCCGTCGACGACACGCCGGTCACCACCTGCGCGACGACGGCCTTTGGCGCCGGCCTCCCGGTCGTGGTGGTACCGGCGATGCACGAGCCGATGTACGACCACCCCGGTGTGCTGGACGCGCTGGACCGGCTGGCGGAGTGGGATGTCGACTTTGTCGACCCTCGGGTCGAGGAGGGAAAGGCGAAGATCGCCGCCGAGGAGGCCGTCGTCACGGAGGTTGCCCGGGCGACGGCCGCGGACACACTCGCCGGCGAGACGGTCGTCGTCACCAGCGGGGCGACCACCGAGTCGGTCGACCCCATCCGGACGCTCTCGAACCGTGCCTCGGGAAAGACCGGCCGGGCGGTCGCCCGGGCCTGCTACGCCCGCGGGGCCGACATCGTCGTGGTTCACGACGGGCCCGACGTCCCGTGGGCGGAGACCGAACAGGTCGAGAGCGCCGCCGAGATGCTCGCGGCCGTCGAGAACCACACACCCAGCGCGGACGCGCTGGTCTCGGCGGCGGCTATCTCC
>JBLGCN010000229.1:0-4203 GCA_047617405.1 Natronomonas sp. | reverse complement strand
ATTTGAACCGGATGAAGACTCGCTATCGCTCGTCTTCCAGGGTTCAAATCGGTCCTGCTCTTCGCTCACTTCGTTCGCTCATGCGCGGGACCGGATTTGAACCGGAGCGAGACGGTCGGCCTCACTTCGTTCGGCCGCCGCGTCTTGCAGGGTTCAAATCCGCTGTCTTGCACTCTCCGCTCACGAGCGTGTTCGCGGAGAAGTGCGCGGGACCGGATTTGAACCGGCGGACCCCTACGGGATAGCGTCCTAAGCGCTACGCCTTTGGCCTGGCTCGGCTACCCGCGCACACTTTCCCTTCTACTCCCCATTGAAAAAACCGCTACGCTTGGCCGGCGCCCCCGGCGGCGGGCTTATTACACCTGCCCGGCGTATATATTGCCGAGATGTACAGAGCGAGCGACGAGCGGGAACACGCCGAGTGGCTGGCCGACCTCGACGCGGCCGCCGACCGGCTGGAACTCGGTTCGCAGGCCCGCACCCGTGCCGCCGACGTGTTCCTCTCGTCGGTCCCCGAAAGCGAGCGTTCAAAACGGGCGCGACTGGCCGCCGCACTCTACGTCGGCACACTCGCCGCCGGTGACCAGCGCTCCCAATCCGAAGTCGCGGAGGCGGTCGGCGTCTCCAGGCTGTCGGTCCAGAGCCACTGGAAGGGGATGTTGGACGCCGCCGGACTCGACGCGCCGGACTGGTAGCGGGTCGACGGCGCCGGTGTCGGGCTACCGGAACCCCCGTTGTCAGTCGTCGTGGCCGGCCTCCATCGGCCGGCCGTCGCGCCCAGGGGTGACGTTGCCGTGTTCGTCGATCTCGCCGCGGACGATCCGTGTCGAGGAGATAATGTCACCGTCCTCGGCGCGGACGTGGTCGACAACCTCGACCTCCAGCGGGTCGTCACCGTTCTCCTGCCGGAGTTCGTTGATCTGGTGGCCACCGGCCTCGGTTTCGGGGGAGACGATCAGAACGTCGAACTGCGGTTCGGTCGCGATCCCGGTGGGTTCGCCGAGTTGGCGGACCTCGCACTCGCGGTCGTACTCGTCGGCGAAGTCCGCCAGTTCCGCCTCGAGGTCGGCGAGACGGGCCCCGAAAGGGCGGACTGGGCGGGGCTCGTCGCGGGTCCGACCCGCGAGTTCGTCACTGGTCAGCCCTACCGTCACGTCACCGAGTTCGAACGCACGCGCGAACAGCTTTCGGTGGCCGTCGTGTATCGGGTCGAATGTCCCACCCAGCGCGACCTTCATACCCTCAGTCACGACAGCTTATGTGTTAGTTGTGTCGACTTCTACCGTGGTGGGGATGGACCCCGTCGCGCACGTCGGGCCCGTTCAGGTTGAGCCCCTCCGGTCGCTCCCCGTCGGCTGGCGTGTCCCCGGGGTGCTCGGGGATTTAGCTGTCCTGGCCACGGCCCCGGTCCAGCCGGAGTGCCGCACACAGCGTGTCGTCACCCGCCTGTTCGCGCAGCCGTCGCTGGCGCTCGGCACCGCTTTCGGCCTCGGCGTACTCGAGCAGGGCAGGCACGTCCAGCCGGTCGGCCTCGCGGGCGGCGAGGTCACCGACGTCGACAGTCGTCGTCATGTCCTTGTCCAGCAGCGCGGTCTCCCGGCCGTGACGGATAGCCCGCCACTTGTTCTCGTCGAGCAGCTCCCGGCGGTAGGTCCGACCGGACTCCCCGTCCTCGTAGCGTTCACACAGGTCAAGCACCATGGCGTGGGTGTACGCCACCAGCGCCATCACGCGGTCGGGGTCGGCTTGCCCGTCCGGCGCGCGCACCTCGACCGTCCCGAGCCCGGAGTGAGGCCGGACATCGTACCACAGTTCGCCACGGTCCCTGACGGAGTCCGTCTCAAGCATCGTCCGCTCCAGCCGGTCGAAGTCCTCGTAGGAGTCAAACGCCGTCGGCATCCCCGTGTTGGGGAGGTTCTCGAAGACAGTCGCCCGGGCCGACTGCAACCCCGTGTCGGCCCCACACCAGTACGGCGAGTTCGCCGACAGCGCGAGCATCACCGGGAGGTGCCAGCGGGCCTGGTTTGCCACCCAGACGGCCTTGTCCGCGTCGTCGACCCCGACGTGGATGTGTAGCCCCGCCGTCGTGTTGCGGTGCTGGGGGTACTGGATCCGGTCGAGCTGGGAGCGATACCGGGGCTTCTCGGCGTGTTCCAGCTCGCGCCACCTCGCCAGCGGGTGCAGTCCTGCGGCCGCGACCCCGTAGCCGTGTTCGCGGGCGTGGTCGACCAGCGCGTCCCGGACGGCGAGCAGTTGCTCGCGGGCCCCGCTCAGGTCGTCGATAGTCGGGGTCTGTGTCTCGATGACACACTTGAACAGCTCGTGGTCGAGCCGTCCCTGGAGGATCTCGGGGGGGTCGGGCCCGTGAACGAGCGTGTCCGTCCCGGCGGTTGGCCGGCCGTCGTCCCCGACGACGTAGAACTCCTCCTCGATGCCGAGCGTGCCCAGTTGTGTGAAGTTGGCTGCGTCGCCGCGCTCCGAGGCCATCTCTCTCCCGATTTATTCTCCGGGCGGCTAAATAGTTCCCCTTCCCCCGCCCGCTGCGTCGGCGTCAGTCCACCGGCTTCACTCCTCGCGGTAGACACCGGGTTCGAGAAACCGGTCGGAGGCCCGTTCGCGGTTGCGCTCGGCCAGCCGCCCCCACTCGGCCAGCCCGTCCCGGACCGTCTCCGGGTCGAGTCCGGCGGTCTCACCAAGCGCAGTCAGGTCCCGTGGTGCCCGCAGGTCGAGGTGGCTCTGTGGGTCCACGCTCACCACAAATGGGGTGTCGTACTGGTCGAGGATGGCCGCCAGCCGTCGGAGTCGCTCGACGGCCCGCACGCGGGTCCCGCCGGACTCGGTCACCAGCGGCCGCAGAGACAGCTCCACGCGGACGCTGTTGTCGGCGGCCTCGCGGGCGAGTACGTGGTCGAACTCCCCCCCGTGGGTCGGGTGGGCGAGGACATCGACCGCGGGCTGTTCGACCGCAAAGCGGTTGATCGCCGGGTTGCCGCCGTGGACCACGACGAGCGTGTGCCGGTCGCGGTGGTTGCCGACGAACCCGCTGGCCCGCGAGGGGTCCTCGGCACGGACCTCGACGCCGGGCACCACGTCCACGCCGTAGGTCTCGGCGACCGCGTCGGGGTCGTAGGCGGCTGGACTGTCGCCGTGATTCCTGACGACGACCCCCTCGTAGCCGTACTCGCTTGCGGTCAGCGCCAGCCGGGCGACGGTCGCCTCACCGTCCGGGTGAGCGTGGACCGCCTCGTACATCAGACCGCCCCCAGATACTCCCGGGTGTTCTCGACGGCCGCCTCGCGGTTCGCAGGGTACGCCTCGACCTTCGCCCGGAAGGTGACCCCGTCCCCGAAGCGAACCGCGCCGTTGAACGCGGCTTGCTTGTCAAAGGTGAGAAAAAAGGCACAGTTTTCGTTGACCCGTTCGTCGAGTTCGTCGTCGAGTCGGTGACGGTCCGCGTCGGGCAACGCGTCGAGACTCGCAAGCACCGTCCGCATCGCATCGGCGGTCTCGACGCGGGCTGAAAGGACGAGGATACGGTCGCCGTGGTGGCCCGCCGACTCCGCGCGGTCCGGTTCCGTCTCCTCGGGGAGGAAGGTGCCAAGCGCCGACGCGACCCGTTTCTCGTCCTCCGTCACGTAACAGAAGGCCCGGAGGTCGACGTAGTGAAACGGGACGGTGGCCATCCCCTACTCCTCGCTCTCGCCGGGGCCGTCGGCGGCCTCGAGGGCATCCTCCGGGACACCCTGCTCGGTGCCGTCGTCGAAGCTGACGTTGTAGGTCTGGTCGCCGAACATATTCTCGATGACATCGGTGACGGTCCCGGGCTGGCCGTCGTAGTCACTGTGCTCGTCGTGCAGGATAACCTCGTCGTCCTCCTCGAATGGCATACCCCGCGGTAGACGACCGGCCATCAAAAAGGGAGTGATCCGCCCCCGGTCAGCGGTCGGACGGGCCACAGGCCGAGTCGAGACCGGTCGAACCCGGCGGCCGGCCGGCCCGGCTCAGGGGTGTGACTCGCCCTCGCGTTCGTCGGCCTGCATCCGCCGCAGCGCCGCCCGTGCGTTACTCGCGTCGTAGCCGTAGAGCACCGCCTCCCCGTACTCCTCGGCGACCTCCGTCGCGTGGATCAGGTCGTCGACGTCGACGTTGACGGCGTACAGTTCGATACTGAACGGCGTCTCCAGCCGGTCGACAAACCCGGTC
>JBLGCN010000228.1:0-4220 GCA_047617405.1 Natronomonas sp. | reverse complement strand
CGAGCGGGTCGTCTCGGAGAACACGGAGGTCACGACACTGGAGACCCCTTCCGACATCGTCGGTGACGACCTCTCCGGGGCAGACCCCGGGGACGGCGAGGCACCCGAGGCGGGAACCGGCGAGGCTGGCCCCGGCAGCCCCGACCCGACGGGACAGGGGGCCGCGGTAGGTGGCTCCGGGGGCGACACAGCGGAGGGTTCGGGTGTGGCGTCGACCCCACCGGCAGAGGCGAGCGCGACCGGGCCCGACACCGCCCCCTCGCCCGCGACATCGGAGACCGACGTGGCCGCGGGCCCGGACCCGGAGACGGACGACGCCGTCATCCTCGGTGAGGAGGAGGAGACCGAGGAGCGAGCCCCGGGCGAGTGGCCCGAGGAGCGCAGCACGGGCGGTGAGGAACACACCGCGGCGACCGGTTCGGTGGCGGAGTGGCCCGAGGAGGACGACGAGGACGGCGACGACTGGGCGCCGGAGACTGACAGCGAGACGCCCGTCGAGGTCGAACCCACCAGCACCGCCGTGACAGTGCCCGAGGGGAGTTTCCACTGCCCGGCGTGTGACTTCTCGACGCCGGTAGAGGGCTCCTCGTTGCGGGCAGGGGACTTCTGTCCGGAGTGTCACCACGGGTCCCTCAAACACCGGAGCTGACCGTTTCGATCGGCCGCGAGCGCGCCACGAAAGAGGTAAAACGCGCCCTTACAAATACCCGGTTATGCGCGAGTACAAGATGCGGCGCGGGGAGCACCTCTCCGACCGCGTCGAGGACATGGAGGCGTTTATCGAGGACCACTTCGGCGAGGTGACGGACGAGACTGACTACAACGACGGGACACTGCTGGTCGTCGACGACCCCGACAATCCGGTCTTCGACCGGGTGGTCGGCGGCACCGTCGAGTACAGCAACAAGAAGGACCGGGTCGCGCTCAACATCGAGGAACGACCCGCCGAGGAGGTCATCGCCGAGGGACACGTCGACGCGGCCGAGGACGCGGTCACCGTCAAAAACGACTTTCTCGAAGGGGCCACCGGCCGCGACGCAAAGGCCCGTCGGGACTCGATGAAACGCGACGTCGAGGACGACGCCGAGAAACCCGACAGCGTCTGAGCCGTCACGGCCACTCCGGGCGCCGCTCCGGGGCCGTCGACTCGCGCGGCCGCCGTTCGTGTCTGACTGTCAGTCCTCCAGCCCGAGGTCCTCACTCATCGAGTTGCCCGCACGGGGGACACCCCTGACCGTGACTGTCTCGCCGGTCATGAAGGCGGCGGCGGGGCTGGCGAGGAACTGGACGACGTCGGCGATATCCTCGGCGTAGCCGATCCGGCGGTCGACCCGCTCGCGGGGGGGCATCTCGTCGGCGTCGATCCCAAGTGTCTCCGCGACACCCGGCGTCTGGATCAGTCCCGGTGCGACACAGTTGACCGCGATTTCCGCCTCGGCCCACTCGGTGGCGAGGGTCTCGGTCAGGTCGATGACCGCCGCCTTCGAGGCGCCGTAGTGGCTCTCACCGGGGGAGGGCTGCTGGCCGTTGACGCTTGAGATGTTGATGATGTCGCCGCCACCGTTCTCGCGCATGTACTCGCCGGCCGCCTGCGCGCAGTGACGGGTGCCGTGGAGATTGAGGTCGACGATAGCCTTCCAGCCGTTCTCGCTTATCCCCTCGAAGTCGGCGAGAAACTCGCCGCCGGCGTTGTTGACGAGCAGGTCGACGCCACCAAACTCCTCGACGGTGGCGTCCACGAAGTCCTGGACGGCGTCGGTATCCCGGACGTTACACTCCATCGCAAAGGCCGTCCCACCGTCCGCCTCGATGGCCTCGGCGACGGGGTCGACCCGTTCCTGTGCCCGCGAGCAGATGGCGACGTTCGCACCTGCCTCGGCGAGTCGCTCGGCGACCCCTTTCCCGATACCCTGACTGGCGCCCGTGACAATGGCGTTTCGCCCGTCGACACCGAATCTCGACATAGGATCGAGTGCCGGGCGTGGGATTGTATGTCTATCGGGATCGCCGTGGCGGTGTTCGGGGCCAGAGGGCGGCGGCTGTACCCCGCCGGGTGACCGGCTCGCTCAATCCCGCTGATTCGGCTGTCGGGGGCAGACTGAGGTAGAGACGGCCGGGTTCGCCTGCTGGGTCCCGCTCCTCCCGGCGGTAGCGAGCGGGGGTGTTACCGCCCGAGGCGTTCACGGCTGATCTGGACGCCGGCGGGCGTGATGATGAGTTGGTCGTCGTCTTTCTGGACGATGTCGCCGCCGACCTCGCGGGCGACCTGCTTCAGTTCGTCCGTGATGTGTTCCATCGTCCGGTCGGAGGTGGTGTGGCGGGTGATGTCCGCGATGACGACGTCGCCGTCGTAGACGGCGTCTTTGATACCGACGACGTCGGATTTTTCACCGATGTCGGCGATATGAACTAGCGTGTCCGCGTTCACGTCCCCGAGTTCGACATCTCCCGCATCGAGTGTGACGTAGTCCTCGGTCTCCCGGGCGCCGCCGTTCTCGCCGAGAATCTTGCTCATGAGTCCCATACCGTGTGCCCCGGTCGCTGCCCGCTTAGGCTTTACGTCAGACACACCCGCGGTGACCGGGCGGTCGACCCGCGCAGACCGGGGTTTCGGGGTTGTCGGACGCGGTCAGTCCCGGCCGTCGAGTGCCGCCTCCCGGAGGCGCTGGCAGCGCTCGCTGTTGGCGGTCACCTCGGGAACGGCGGTCGGCCGGCCGTCCTCGTCGACGGCGACAAAGGTGAAATACGACGCTGTCGTCCGCTCGCGCTCGCCGGTCTCCGGGTCCTCCTGGAACGCCTTCAGCCGCACCTGCAGGCTGGTCTGTCCGGTCTCGAAGACGTAGGCCTCGATGACGACTGTGTCGCCGGTCGGGACGCCGGCCTCGAAGGACAGTTGGTCGACGTTGGCGGTGACACAGGGGTTGTCGGCCGCCCGCATCGCCGACATCGCGCCGACCTCGTCCAGCCACTTCATCACGTTCCCCCCGTGGACCGAGCCGTAGTTGTTGGCGTGGTTTGGCTGGACCCGGTGGCGGTTCTCGATATACGTCTCACTAATCTTCGTCACATGGCGTGTTGTGTCTGTGGACACTTACTGTGTCGGCCGTCTCAGGCGGCGGGGTCGGTGCGCGCACGCCCCCGGAGCCGGGCCAGTGTCAACCCCACGAGCGAGCCGGCGGTCGCGAAGCCGGCAAGCGTCAGAAACAGCGCGGTCGGGTCGGCAAAGGCAAGCAGCGCGCCGGCAACCCCGCCGCCGAGCGCGCCGACGCCGAACACGCCGAGATAGGTGAACCCGTAGGAGAGCCCGCGCGTCCCGGCCGGGGTGTACTCGGCGACCGTTGCCTGGTACATCGGCTGGACGACAAAGAGGAAAACACCCAGGACAGGGCCAAAGAGCAACAGCGGCCCCAGCCCGGCCCTCGAGACCGGGACGAACAGGACGGCAAGGACGGCAAGCACCGCGAAGGCCCCCGAGAGCCCGTACTCGACGGGGGCCCGGTCGCTGAGCTTCCCGCCGGCGTACTGGCCAACCACACCCATCAACAGCAGCCCGGAGTAGAAGTAGTCACCCGGGCTCAGCGTGCGCGACCCCTCGGCGGAGACGCCCAGCAGCGAGCGCACCGGCTCGGGCAGCAGCGAGCCGACCGGCACGGGCTCGAAGCCGGGTAGCCCGCGCAGCAACTCGGGCAGAAAGGTCAATACGCCACGGTAGTACAGCCCCGAGCACATGACGACGACAAAGACGAGCACGAACACACCGGCGAACAGCCGCCGGGACTCCGCGAGAAACTCCCCCAGCGAGTCGACCCCGGCGTTGGCCTTCGAGTCGCCGGTACCGTCGTCGGTCTCGCCGCCGTCGGCCACCGGTTCGACGGCAGCGGTCTCGTCGAAGTCCGCGCGGGCGGCATACATCGCCCCCAGCAGCGCGGGCGCACCGAGCACCAGCGCAACGGTCCGCCAGTCGACGGCCACGAGCAACAGCGCGGCGGCCAGCGGCCCCAGCCCGATCCCGAGGTTGCCGGCGATGCCGTGGTAGGCCAGGCCGGTGCCGCGCTCGCGAACCCCCTTGCTGATCAGCGAGAGACCGGCGGGGTGGTAGACGCTGGCGGCGACACCCCAGACCACGAGCGCCAGCCCGATAACCAGCATATTCGGGGCCAGGCCGAGCAACAGATAGGAGAGACCCATCCCGGCGAGACAGGCGCTGATCAGCCGACGGG
>JBLGCN010000227.1:0-4240 GCA_047617405.1 Natronomonas sp. | reverse complement strand
CCCGGTACGACGGCGCGTACAGCAGGCCCAACTCCCAGACGTAGCCGCCGTCGAAGTCCTCCAGCACCGCGACGACGTGGGTCGCCATCCCGCACAGCACGTCGAACAGGCGGACCCACAGCGCCATTTCCTCACGAGTCAGGCCGAAGTCCTCCAGCCGGACGGCCACCGCCGGGGGGTCACGGCGCCCGTCGAGGCGGTCAGCCACCATCATCCGGCGGTCGGCCGCCTCACCGTCGCCGCCCGCCCCGGCCACGAGGTACCGCCGCGAGTGGCCCTTGATGCGGTCGAGGCGGTCGCCGTTTACGAGCTCCTTGAGCCGCTGGTACTCGGCGGGCGTGAGCGAGGTCGCCCCGGCATCCGTGAGGAGATCGCCCACGTCCGCCTCGGCATCCACGTCGACGGCCGATGGTGGCGGGTCGCCGCCGCCCGAATCGCCCGTGTCGTCGTCTCCGTCGGAGGAATCCATACGAATTATAGTTCCGCCAGCCACATCAATTGTGGGTTCAGTCCCAGTATCACTTGACTAACCAACCTCATTTGAGTGCAAGTGTTTATCTCCCCGCAGGGCCTATCCGCGTGTATGGAGCCGCAAACGCAGGACCCCGGCCAGGGCGGCGACGGGGCGTTCGATACGTGGCGGGCGCTTCAGGAGGCGACCGACACGCCCCGCGCCGATCTGCTGTCGGACATCGCCGGCCACCCCGAGGGCGCCCCGAGCGTCGAGGAGCTGGCCTACGTGAACCCGGACAAGAGCGAGGACGCCATCCGGCGGCACCTCCGGCGGCTTGTCGACGCGCAGGTCGTTCGGGTGCTGGAGGTCGAGCCCGGCAACCGGCGCCGGGACTTCCCCAACAAGTTCTACGCGATCACCGAGGAGGCGCGGGCCCTGTTCGACCGGAACGGGCTGTTTCCCCGCGAGGCGTGGCAGCGCCAGTACGCCGCCGTCGAGAAGACCGCCCGGATTCGGGATGTCGAGCAGATGCCCCGGCCGACGGAGGAAGCCTGACCGATGGCGACTCCGCGCATCCGCCCGACGGCCGAGAGTCCGGTGACGTGCTGGACGTGTGGGTTTCCCATCCTCCCGGGCGAGGGTCGCGAACCGCTCCACACAGCTCAGGGGACCAAGACCCAGCATCAGTGGTGCGGCGAGGTGCCGCCACCCGAGCGCCTGGGCGACATCAAGGCTGGGGACGTGCTGGCGGTCACGCACGGGTCGCGGGCGTTGCTGGCCCAGGTGGACGAGGTGTTCACGCTCGGCCACGAGCTGTCGCTGTTTCTGGAGACCCTGGACGATGGGGAGTGGCGCGTGACGACTTCCGTCGGCCGCGAGGGGTGGCACGAGCCCGTGCTGGTTCGCGAGCGGAGACGCAACCAGACCGACGGGACGCTGCGGCTCGCCAACCCCGCGTTCCCGTCGATCACGGACGCGCCGCTGGAGCTCTCGCCGGCCATCGCCGAGCGGGTGGCCAAGCAGTCGTTTGCGGACGCCGAGGCGGTTGCGGGCACACAGTTCCGAGCCGTCCGCGAGGACCGAGGCGTGATGCAGACGGCAGTTGCGGCCGCGGTCAGCATCCCACAGGGAACCCTCTCCCTGTGGGAGCGTGGCCAGAGCGCCGCGCCGACCGAGCAGCAGGTGGCGGTGCTGACCGCGTGGGTCACCGACGGTGAGACTGTCCGCGACCTGCGGGCGCTGGCGCTGGCCGCCGGGCTGTAGGCCACGCCGTCGCCATCGCGAGCGGCGACGGTGGCGGCCGCCCTCCCGGCCGCCCGGACTCACTGGTCGGCGTCGGCGTCTTCGAGCGTCGCTGCCAGGTCCGCGGCGATCCCTTCGACCTCCTGGGCGATGATGCCGTGTTCGCCCTCGCCGGCCGCGAGTCGGTCATCAGCCCTGTCGGCCACCTGCTCAGAAACATCCATCCCACACCGCAGACACACCCACGCGCCGTCCTCTCGGGACACCCGGGGCCCCGCCCCGCAGTAGTCACAGTCCCACTCCGGGAGGACGACCGTCAGTTTCGCCGCGGATTCGAGGCCGGCATTCTCGCCGTCGCTCTCATCGGGAGCGTCCGGCATCTACCCCTTCACCCCCTTGCGAGCGCGCCGCTGGGCCGGCCACTCGTCGGTGCCGCCGGCGCCCTCTAGGTCCGACCGCGGGTAGACCGTCAGGTCGCAGGCGTGGCAGGACACCGCGAAACTCACGCTCCGTCACCTCCCGGCGACTCGGCGGTCACGTCGCAGTCCTCGGGAAGCCGCTCGCGAAGCCGGTCCATCTTCTCCTGAACCCGCTTGGCGACGCGCTCCTGGCCGACGAACCGCGACAGTTGCTCCTGCATGACCCGGAGGTCGGCCAGCTCATCGACCAACTCGTCGGCACCAATCTTCCCCCGGCCGTAGTGTTTCGACGCGACCAGAAACTCCGCGGCCTCCTCCTCGGCCTTGTCAACCTGTGCGTCGATACCCCATGCGTCGAGGGCGGCGGCGAACGTTCGCTCATCGCGTGCATCGAACAGCGGCGTGTCGTCGGTCATGCGTCGGGCTCCTCGCTGTGGAACTGGTCGATGGCGTCGTTCACCGCCTCGGTGATCGCCGCTGTCAGTTCCAGGGCTTCCTCGCCGGACGGCGACTCGGCCTCAATTTCCACATCGACGCGCGTCGCGCCGTGGCTGCGGTCGGTCACGGTATCGGATACTCGGGTCATGGTGGGTCGGGTCGAGCCGCGGCGGAGTCACCCGCGGCGGGCTACCCAAGGATTGGGCGTGTTCACACGTAAACCGCCGGGCGAAGCGGAGCCCGACTACCCGTACAGCCGTTAGCACGGCGTGCTAACCCGCCCAAGCGGGGCTGGTTCTCAGTCGGCGTCTTCTGCCCGGAGTCGGTCCAGCAGCGCCACCCCACGGTCGAACGCCGGGCCACGGGTCACGGTCTCGGCGTCCCGGTCCCACTCGATCAGGTCAACCGCCGCCAGTACCGGCAGGTCGCGGTGGTAGAGCACGATACGAGCCCGTTCGGTCGCGTCGGGGTGGCGAGTGGCGAGTGTGTCCAGCGAGAGCCACGTCTCGGCCGGCTCGTCGCGAAGCTGGTCGAGGACCCATCGCCGGGAGCGGGCCGTCAGCGCACGGATGAAACGGTCGGACATGGCTGGATTGTCGGTCGGCGGCCTCCCCGTTGCGCCCGGGCCCCCGTCCGAGTCTCCACGCGAAAGAACATAAGCATCGGGTGGTGACACGCCGAGGGTCGGCAGCCATCGGGCCTCGGTTGCTGCTGCCCGAAAAGGCCGTCACGACACGCGCCGGTGCTGTCGGTGGTCGTCGTCGCTCACGGCTCGCCGGCCCCTGCTGTCCCGGCGCGGTCGTCCCGGAGCGTGGCCCGAATCGCCCGTGCGGTCTGTCGCTCGGCTTCGGCCCGGATTTCGTAGCCCGACCGCTGTGGCCAGTCCGAGCCACCCCACGGCTGACGCTTCGGGACCGCCCGTGAAGCCGCCACCCGGGCCACCACGTCCAGCCCGTACTCGGCGACCGGGCAGGGAATCCCGCCCTCACCCGCAACCCCGGGGCTCGCAGTCATACCCAACGGTTGGCCGAGCTCATAGAAAAGCGACCGGCCCGTGCAGGGAGCCCTCAGTCGGCGTCACCACCGCCCTCCAGGTCTACTGAAACCGGCTAGCTCGGAACGTCGTCTTGTAGAACAGTCCTACAACCGCGGCCAGGGTGACTCCGTAGAGGATACCGGCGGCAAGGGTGAGCGAGACCACGACCGCGGGGACTGTCGTGACGGCCATAGCGAGGCCCACAGCAAGGCTACCCACGGCGAGGCCGAAGCCGGCCCAGTTGAACCAGCGGAGAGAATCGTCAACGCCGACAAGTCGGCGGAGTAGGGTATCCTCGGGCGCGTTGAGGAACCGCTGGAGCAGTGTCGCGCCCGTCGTGATCTGTGGCTCGCGGCGGTAAGTGGCGTCGGGGTCGAAGTCCAGGTGGAGCGCCGGTGCCGCCACCACGTAGGCGAGGGAGAGTCGGCGGACGTAGCCGCGGGTGACGATGGTGATGATGAGCACGGCGCCCACCGAGCCGACGATGGCGATGTTGGTGGCGTTCGAGGGGCCCGCCAGCAGGCTGGCAGTCGCCTGGAGGGCAACCTGTGCGACGGCCAATGCGACGATGCACGCGAGCAGGAGGCTGTGGTTGAGGCGGTCGAGCGAGTCGTTGACGCTGCGCTGGGTGTCAGCAGACTCGCTACCCAA
>JBLGCN010000226.1:0-4279 GCA_047617405.1 Natronomonas sp. | reverse complement strand
ACACCGTACATACCCGGTGACCGGGGCCCAGAAAGGTAAGCGGTTCGAGTACGGTACGTCCGGCTCCCCCGTTCCTGCCGGTCAGTCCTGGATGACCAGCTTGTAGACGAGGGCGAGCGCGACGATGGCGACTGCGAAGACTGCCAGTTTACGTGACATCGATTCAACACACGCAGGACTCCATAATAGAACTTCGGGTCAGTTCGCCGCTCCCGGTTCGGCCCCGTCACGGTCCGGTCCCGGGTCGCGGGACGCTCAGGCGATATCCCGGCTGGTGTCGATCGCAACCTCATCGACGAGGTCGAGTTTGATGACATCGGTCGGTGCCCGGCCGCCACGGAACTTCGGGACCGCCAGTCTGTTTTCCACCTCGTCTCTGGCGGTGTCGGTCCGCAGCCTAAAGACCACGTCCGCGAAGTGTTCTGTCGTGTCCCGGGCCGTCGGAACGTCGCGGCCCTCGAGACAGTGGAGCACTGCGAGGCTGTCGGTGTTGAAGCAGTGGTTCCGGAGGTCGTTGATAAACGAGCGAAACCGGGTGGTTGGCTCCTGGCGCTCCAGGACATCGAGCGGGTCGACGATGAGATTCGAACTCTTGGGGAGCGCGCTGACGAGTTTGCCGGCGTTCTCCAGGGGTGCCTCCCCGGAGACGTACCGGACCGTCGGGTCGCCGGTCTCGGCGGGTGTGTTCTCGAGACTCGCCGAGACGGCCGCGGCTGTCCGGTTCAGCGAGAGCCACAGCGTGCCGCGAGCGGCGGTGAGTTCGTAGAGTAGTAGTTCCGCCTGACTGGCGGGTTCAGCCACCAGCGCGACCACACTCCCTGCCGGCAACCCCCCACCCAGCTTCCGGTCGAGCACGTCGATACCCGTCCGTAGCCGGTCGGCCATAGTAATAACACTAATTGACAGCGCAAATTAAACATTCCGACTCTCAAGCGTCGCCGGGTGAGGTCGACGTGAAACCGCTGTACAGCCCGGTCATTCAGCCTATGCCAGGTCCGCGGTCGACCCGATGACGGTCACTCAGCCCCGTGATACAGCCCGTCAGCGAGGCGCGCGTACGCCGCCCGAGCCCGGGGGTCTGCCAACGGCGACGACACCTGTGGGACCGCCGTCAACACCGGCGGGAGCCCCTCGGGAGCCGACTCTGTACGGGGGCTACACCCGGTGTGTCGAACCGCCGTCCCCGAGGCGGTGGCCGCTGTCCCCCGGAGCAGGTCGTTCGTCTTCCGCGCGTCCTCGACACTCTGTGGTCGGTCGGTCGTCACGACCAGCGCGCGGTCACAGACCCACAGCGGGGCGGCCGCACGCCCGTCACAGCCGGGCGGGCAGTCGACAACCACCGGGCCGGGCCACGCCCGGGCGTGACGGCGGGCGGCCGCGAGTCGGTCAGCACGGCCGGCCGGCACGACGGCGACCCCCGGCAGTCCGGTGGGCCGATGGACGGCACGGTCGAGGACCCCGCCCGGGAGTGCGTCCGTCGACGGCTCCGGCCCGAGGCCCAGGAGTCGTCGAAGGTCCGGAACGTCCGGGTCGGCGCCGACCACCAGCGGGGAGTGCGCCCGGCGTGCGAGCGCCCGTGCGAGACCAACGGCGGTCGTCGTCTTTCCACAGCCACCCTTCCCCCCGGCGATTGCGAGCATAGGGTTGGTGGTCGCCCCATCTCGTAAAACTCCGGGGGATTCAAGACCGTCCGAACCGGGGTACAGGCCGATGGACCAAAACCACCTCATCAGCGCAAAGGGGCTCTCCCGGGCGGACATCGAGGCGGTGCTGGACCGCGCGGGCGAGATTGCGGCCGACACGGCGGCCGCGGCCGGGCGCCACGAGGGGTCACTGCTCGGGCTGCTGTTTTTCGAACCCAGCACGCGCACGAAGATGAGTTTCGCCGCCGCGGTCAAGCGACTGGGCGGGGATATCGTCGACATGGGTCCGGTCGACTCCTCGAGTGTGAAGAAAGGGGAGAGCCTTGCCGACACCGTCCGGGTCGTCGAGGGGTACGCCGACGCGCTCGTGATGCGCCACCCCAGTGAGGGGTCGGCACGGATGGCGAGCGAGTTTGTCGACGTCCCCCTGATCAACGCCGGAGACGGGGCGGGCCAACACCCCACCCAGACCCTGCTCGACCTCTACACGGTCAGGGAGTCGGCGGGGCTGGACGACCTCACAATTGGGATCATGGGTGACCTGAAGTACGGCCGAACGGTCCACTCGCTCGCCTACGCCCTGACGAACTTCGACACCCGCCAGCACTTCATCAGCCCGGAGAGCCTGAAACTCCCGCGGAACGTCCGGTACGACCTTCACGAGGCCGGCTCGGGGGTAAAGGAACACACCGACCTCGGGGCGATCCTGCCGAGCCTGGACGTGCTCTACGTCACCCGGATCCAGCGCGAGCGGTTCCCCGACGAGTCCGAGTACCGCAAGGTCGCCGGGGAGTACCAGATCGACACCGACACCCTCGCCGACGCCCGCGAGGACCTGCGGATTATGCACCCGCTCCCCCGGGTGGACGAGATCGACCACTCCATCGACGACACCGACCACGCCCGCTACTTCCAGCAGGCCCACAACGGTGTGCCGGTGCGGATGGCCCTGCTTGACCTGATGCTCGGGGGTGACTAACAGTGGAAGACAACAAACAGCTCCGCGTCAGCAAGATCGAAAGCGGCACTGTTATCGACCACATCACCGGCGGCCAGGCGTTGAACGTCCTCGCGATCCTGGGCATCGACGGGGTTGACGGGGAGGTGGTCTCGGTCGGCATGAACGTCCCCTCGGACCGGCTCGGCCGGAAGGACGTCGTCAAGGTCGAGGGCCGGGAACTCTCCCAGGGTGAACTCGACGTCCTCTCGCTCATCGCCCCCGACGCCACGATCAACATCATCCGTGACTACGATGTCGCCGAGAAACACGTCGTCCACCGCCCGGACAGCGTCACCGGGGTCCTCCAGTGTCCCAACCACAACTGCATCTCGACCGAGGACGAGCCCGTCGAGTCGGAGTTCGCGGTCACCGACGACGGCGTCAGGTGTGAGTACTGCGACACCATCATCCGCGAGGACCTGGCTGCTCACATCCTGGTCTGACAGCGTGTTGCTGGCGTTTGGTTAGAACTAACATCGATCAGCGGAGCCCTGGACCGGTACCCGAGGGAGTCGGCGCGGCTACAGCTCGTCGGCGAGTTCGTCGGCGTCGATATCGGCTTCCTCGAGCGCCGCCTCGAGGTCACCACCACCGCCACCGCCGCCGCCCATCCCGCCCATGCCGCCCATCATACCGGGCATCCCCATGCCGCCGCCGAGTTCCTCCTGGACAATGATCCGGTCGATATCAAGGAGCTGGGTGAGCTGCTGGGCGATCTGCTGTTTGCCCATCATCCACTGCTGGTTCATCGTCAACTGTGGGGTGGCCTCGATGTACAGCGTCTCCTTCTCGACCTCGACGGTCTCGTACTCGGGGCCGGCCTCCGCTTCGTCCTCGGCCTCCGCGTCGTCGTCCTCGGACTCGACGACCTGCTCCTCCTCGACGGTGTCGGTCTGGAACCAGACCTCCAGTTCCATGTCGAGCAGCATCTCGATGAGCCCCTGGGCCTTTGTTTCGCGGTCCTCGACCTCCGCGACAACCTCGTACTCGTACTCGACGTCCTCGCCGGCCAGCGGGTGGTTGAAGTCGACACGCGCGCGGCCACCGATGATCGTCTCGATGAAGCCCTGCTGGCCGTCGACGGTCACCTGGGCGCCGGGGTACCGGTCGTCCTCGGGGAGCTTGTCCTTGCTGACCGTCCGGACCTCGTCGTCGTCGTACTCGCCAAAGGCCTCCTCGGCAGGGACGACAACCTCACCGGCCCCGTCGACCTCCCTGCCGACGATGTCGGCCTCGACGGAGTCGAAGATGTGGCCCTCTCCGAGCACGATAGTCCGGGGGCCGAACTCCTGGTCGGCCTCGACGTCCTCCTCCTCGGCAACCTCGCCGTCGGTGGTGTCGACCAGCCGACCGTCCTCGACGGTTCGGGCGGTGTAGTCGAGCCTGATGAAGTCGCCGTGCTGGAGTCCATCAGGTTCGGTTTCCTCGGGGTCGGCCTCGTCGCTCTCTCCCGCCGCCTCGGCCTCCTCGGGTGTCTCGTCCGGTTCCTCGGCCGCCTCGGCCTCCTCGGACTCGGGGTCATCGCTCATACCTTTGGGTCAGTCGTTGCACTCTTAAGGACACCGCTTCGGGCCGCGGACGCCCCACACCCCGGTCTGTGACCGCCGGTGTTTAGCCCTTCCGGGGCCTCCAGCAC
>JBLGCN010000225.1:0-4288 GCA_047617405.1 Natronomonas sp. | reverse complement strand
TCGGCAAGTGGGACGGTCCCGACGCCTGAGACCACCTCTAGCGCTTCCCTTTCTTTGGTGCGCCGCCACCCAGACGATACCGTTGCCAAGATACCTAACAGTATGCGGGCGTAATACTTTTACCAGTCGCGGTCCTACCTTGTAACGCGAGGGAGGTCAGATTCGACATGAACGCCACAGAGCAGACCGAAAGCGGTCGAGAGTCGGAAACGCTGTACGCCATCGTGAACCCGGAGCCCAACGGCGAGTACCGGGACTGGGCACTGGTCGTCGCGAACAAGCCCACGCGGGCGCTGGCCGACGGGAGCATCATCACCGGGCCCGAGCACGCCTTCTACACGGACGCAGAGGAGGCAGCCGACGACCTCGAACTCCACCACGAGAAGGGGAACGACCACCTCACACTCCGGAAGGTCGAGGTCAGCGGCGCGGACCCCGAGGAGGTGTGCGACCGATGAGCCTCAACCAGCGCGAGGCCAGCACCGGCGTCGAAGTTGCGGAGTCGACCGGCGGCCGGGGTAAGCGATCCGAGCGCGAGCAGACGTGGGCGTCGCTGGCAACGTACCGCTTCGTCTACCGCCTCTCGTCGGGGGAGACGCTGGCCTTCTGCAACGTCCTCCGGGTCGCAAGTGCGCGCAACGTCGCCGAGGTCCCCGACGATGTGGCCCCCGACACCCCGGTTCTCCTCTACGCCGACGGGCGTGGGCCAGAACCGGTGTTCGAGGCCGCCGCCATCGAGAGCATCGAGCGTGAGACCGACGAGGCTACCCCGCAGCCCCCGGAGGAGTGAGCCATGTCGGTCAACGACGCCACTGACGCGCCGGGGCCGGACCTGCCGGACGGCTGGGTCCAGTCCACCGGGCTCCCCGACCACGAGACGTTCCTCCACGCCGACGGCCCGCTCGATGGCGAGGAACGCCGCCGCGGCCTCGTTCTGCTGGCCGATTCCGGGCGAGCTCGCTGGCGGGTCGTCGCACTCGTCGGCTACCCCGACCGGCCGCACCTCGCCGCTGGGGTCGACTACGACACCGCCGTCGAGACCGTCGAGGAGGAGATCGCGGCGGTCGAAGCGGGCGAGCCCGCGACGGAGGACGACGACGTGCGCCCGCCCGAGGAGCGCGAGACGAACCTCCGGCAGTCCGACGGCGAGGAAGCCACGGCAGGAGAGCAGGCCGGCGAGAGTGACGAGAGCGACGAGAGTGGCGAGCAGGAGAGCGACGGCGTGACGCTGGGCGATTTCCAGTAACGCCGCCGCACTCGTCTACAACTATACGGGCGTAACCTTTTTCCCAGTCGCGACACTACCTTGTAACGCGAGGGAGGTCACAGCGATGCAATCAGCACCACACATCCGGGGAGGTCCGACCCCGGACACGGCTGTCGAACGAATTGAGACCGACGAACGAGAGACGCGCGCCACGACGGGGCAGGAGGCGGGACGATGACCTATACCCCGCCGTCACCCCGACGCCTGAAGATAGCGCGTAACTCCGGCACGGTCGACCCGGAGAACCCGCCTGCCGAGACGCCTGTCGGGGTTATGACGGGCTGCCCCAGTGAGCGCGAGCGGCCGCAGTGCCTCGCCTGCGAGACGAGCACTACCGGGAAGACGGCGATCATCGAGCGCGAGGACGGCCGGGTCCACCACCTGCCGGCAGACGCGCTGTTCCGCGGCGAGCGGATCGAGCGCGACGGGACGTGGTACGAACTCTACACGCCGGAGCGGTACCAGGACCTACAGCGGGCTGCTGGCCACGACCCGACGCCGCGTGAGCGGCTAGACGACCCGACACACCAGCCGGCAGACCCGGACGCACGGCCGGCGGTTTCGCGTGCCCTGGAGGTGGCTTGAGATGGAGGGAGACCTGCGCCGCGCCCGCCGGCAGAACCGGCCGCGGACGTTCAACGCGCTGTGCGACGCCGAGCCCGGTGATGTCGTGACCGTCGACGGGACGGTCTACACCGTCGCCCAGGAGACCGCTACCACGTCGGGTGGACTGGTGTTCGAGCAGGCCGAGGACCGGTTCGTCTACTCCGCAGAGGGCTGTGCGTGGGAGCAGGACGTGCCCGACCGCGGGGCTCCCGACCGCGAGGACATCATTCCGTTCAACGCTGTGGCTGTCGAGCGCGAGCAGTCCGAATCCTCCGCCCCCGAGAGCGCCTAACAGAGCAAGGGCGTAACCTTTATGCCAATTCCGACACTACCCAATGGTGGGGGCAGACACGACATGGCACACAACGACCCCAGCGAAGAATCGGACCCCGGCCTTGCTGGCCGGGCGATGCAGTACGCGCGGAACGAGGCCCCAGAGAGCGTCCGCGGCGAGGCAGTCTACGAACTGGCCGACGTGCTGGTCTGTACCGGCGCGGCGGTCGGCGTAGCCATCCTCATTGCTCACGCTCTCGGCCTCGGCCGGTTCACGACGACGCTGGCCGTGACGGGCGTCGCTCTCGTCGGCGTCGTGGCCGCGGTCGCGATGGCCGTGCGAACCGCCATCCGCGCGGTCCACACCATCGCGGATGCAACCCGCGAAGAAGTGAGACGCGACGCCCGGAGGTATCGTCGGCGGTAGGCGCCGACGATGCCCTGACGCTGGTCCCCCTGACGTGAACGCCCCCTCGGGCGGCCCGGTCCTGACCTGCCGGGTCGACCCCGACCTGACCTCCAGGTCGGCGACGGCGGTGCGAGCAGGCGACTCCCGGCCCCGCCGGGACGACCCACTCACGCCCGCATCGAACGCGCCTGCCGGTGCGCCCCGTCGCTGACTACGCGAAGCAACCGGCACCGCTCTTTTCGACCCGAGCCCCGATTCCTGTCCGATCTCGCAGCCGGGCAAGTGGCCAACATATGCCTACAACTACAAGGGCGTAAGCCTTATACCAATCGCGCCGCTATATTGGGATGCGAAGGAGGCACGATTCGACATGAATCCCAACACCGAAGAAGAAGTTGACGAACCGGACTCCGGACAGTACGACGGCGCGCACCCGCGGGACAAGCTCGCCTGGGACGAACTCACCGGCGAGTACGAGGCCATGACGCTCCACGCGAATCTGGCGATGACCGGCTACCTGTTCCTCCAGATGGAGGCCGAGGTCGGTGGGGCACCGGTCGTCATCGAGGGGTTCGTTCACCCGGACGCCGGCCTCCCCGACCTGCCCGACGACCCGTTCGAGGTCGATGTGACCATTCGCGAGGGCGACGGCAGTGCCAAGCACGCCCAGCCGCCGGGCAAGGAAGACGTGATGGCCCGTCACCTCCACATGGCCTTCGAGTACGACGGCGAGACGGTTGTGGGCGGCGTCGAGCAAGCTGAGGCGCACGCCGACGACGGTGACGACTGGACCCGACTGTGGGCCGCGTACTGGAAGGAGACCGGCCCCAACGAGGGAGACCTCTCCAGCGAAGGCACCGACGACGAGTAGCGCCGGCCGGAGGTGCAAACCCCGGGCCGGCCAACACCCGCGTAGACGGCCCAGGCGCGGCGCTGGTGCGACCGGCCGGTTGGTCGTGGAGTACGACCTCGCGGGCTCGCCACAACGGGTAGCGCGGGCGTCCGACGCCGAGGCGACGCCAGAGTAGATCATCGAACACTCGCCCGCTCACCTACGACACGGACGCTGGAGCGTTCTTCGCCATCGTAGATGTCCTGGTCGAGCTGCCGAGGACGGCAAGCGGCTGGTGATGCGGACGGTTCGCTCGTCAGGGGCCCGAGCCCGACGGCGACCGCGGCGCAACCCACTGGCCGACGCCCCGAGCAAGTGGCCGTCGACGGCGAGTAGCGGGCGCGAAACGAGCTCCAAACTGTTGAAACCCGGATGCTCGCCCCCTTTCTCCGATGCGGGAGCAGCAGGGCCGGTGAAATCGAAGTAGGCGAAATTCATATGCCGGTTGAGTGGAAACGTGTTGCTACCAACATAGGCCCAAACCCATAGACCGCACCTACCGGACACTATTCACCCCGGCGCCTCGCCCCAGGCGCCTGCCCGCTGGCCTAGTGACGTGTGCCCAGCGTCATCCCTGTGGCTTACATTCCACAGACGGTCAGCGGTCTCGCGTACTTAAAGGGTGAATCCACCCCGACGCCGTATGGCGATTTCGGGAGGTTACATCTTGCAAACGGGGTCCCAAGAGCCGCGCATGGGCGTTACATTCCACAGACGGTTCGGGGGTTCCCGCATATAAAGGGTGAATCCACCCCGACGCCGTATGGCGATTTCGGGAGGTTACATCTTGCAAACGGGGTCCCAAGAGCCGCGCATGGGCGTTACATTCCACAGACGGTTC
>JBLGCN010000224.1:0-4290 GCA_047617405.1 Natronomonas sp. | reverse complement strand
AGATGGCATGGAATTCGACCCTGCGGTCGCGTCACAGCCCGAGTACGGCGTGACCGTCCACGAGGACCTGTCAGTCGACACCCGGGACGGTATCGCGCTAGCCACCGACGTCTACCGTCCCGCGGACGGGACGGGCGCGCCGGTTGAGGAGCCGCTGCCGGCACTGCTCGTCCGGACCCCCTACGACAAGCGTAGCCGCACCTTCGTCGACATGCAGGGCCGGTGGTTCGCAAAGCGTGGCTACGTCGTCGCTATCCAAGACGTCCGCGGCCGGTTCGAGAGTGAGGGTGAGTTCTACCTCCTGGTAAACGAACCCGAGGACGGCTACGACACCGTCGAGTGGCTCGCCGACCGGCCCTACTGTGACGGCCAGGTCGGGACGATGGGCACCTCTTATATGGCCTGGGTCCAGAGCGGGCTCGCCACCCTCGACCCGCCGGCGCTGTCGGCGATGTTTGTCAACCAGGGGGCCGCGGACGCCTGGGACGCCGTCCTCCGGCAGGGTGGTGCCTTCGAGCTGCGGTGGCTGACCTGGGCGCTGACCATCGGCGGTGGCTTTGCCAAGCGTGCCCTCGAGGACCCGGACGTTCAGCGCGCCCTCGCGAACGTAGACACGCGGGACGTCCTCGCAAACGAGCCCCCCGTCCGCGGGCAGTCACCGCTGCGACACATCCCGAACTACGAGGAGTGGGTGTTTGACTTTATGCGGAGCGAGGGAACCGACGAACTGTGGAGCGAGCGCGGGGTGAATTTCCGGCGGTACCGCGAGGAGAGCGCCGACGTTCCCACCGTCTACACCGGCGCGTGGTACGACTCCTACACGAAAGCGACCTGTGACAACTTTAGCGGCTTTCGGGAGCTGAAAGACAGCGACCACTACCTCGTGATGGGTCCCTGGACCCACGGCGGGACCGCCTCGTGGGGGAAACCTTACTCCGGGGAGGCCGCCTTTGGCGACCCCGCCCGGACCGACTTCCGGGCGACCAAGCTGGCCTTCTTCGACCGGTATCTGAAGGGCGCCGGGACGTGGGACCGCGAGCCGGTGACCTACTTCCGGATGGGGGTTGGCGAGCCGGCCGAGGCGACCGGGACCGGCAACGGCCGGCTGCGCCACGGCGGGACCTGGGCCGAGGCCACCGACTGGCCGCTCCCGGACACGGACTTCCGGACCTACTACGCCCAGCCCGACGGCCGGCTGGCGCCCGACCGGCCCGCGGTCACAGAGTCAAGCACGACCTACCAGTTCGACCCCGCCGACCCCGTCCCGACGCTCGGGGGGAACTGCTCGTCGTACTACACCGTCGAGCCCCGCGAGGAGCCGCTGGTCGAACTGCCGCTTGCGGACCGGCCGACACTGAGTATCACCGGCCGCGGCGGCTACGACCAGCGCACCCGTCCCGACACCTTCGGGGCGGAGCCGCCCTACGGCCCCCTCGCACACCGGGACGACGTGCTCGTCTTCCGGACCCCGCCGCTCGCGGAGCCGGTGGAGATCGCCGGCCCCGTTCGGGTCCGGGTCCACGCCTCGACGGACGCGGTCGACACGGACTTCACCGCGAAGCTGGTCGACGAGTACCCCCCGAGTGAGCAGTACCCCGAGGGGTTCGCGCTGAACCTCTGTGACGGCGTGTGTCGCGCCCGCTACCGGAACGGCCGCCGCGAGCCCGACCCTGTCACGCCCGGCGAGGTCTACGAGTTCGAGGTCGACCCCTACCCGACGGCGAACGTCTTCCGGGCGGGCCACCGGGTCAGACTCGATATCTCCTCCTCGAACTTCCCCCGGTACGACATCAATCACAACACCGGCGACTCCCCGGGGGGCCGCGAGCGAACGGTCGCAACAAACACCGTCTATCACGACCGCGAACGCCCGACCGGCGTCGACCTGCCGGTGCAGCCACGACGGTGAGGCTCGGCGCGCTCCGGGGTCACCGGATGTCGATGTCGGGCTCGGTCCGCCGGACCCCCTGTGGCGGGCCGCTCTGCTGGACGATGTCGAACGCCCGCATCAGGTCCGTCCGCGAGATGATCCCGACGAGTTTGCCGTCGTCGTCGACGACCGGCAGCCGGCCGACGCTGTTCTCCTGCATCCGCTCGAAGGCCTCCATCGCGTCGGCCCCGGGGCCGATTGTGGGTACGTCGGTCATCATCACGTCCTCGACGCGGTAGGCGTCCTGTTCGACCTCGTTGACATCGCTCGCGTCGTCGAGGGTGACCATCCCGACCAGCGCGTCGTTGCGGACGACCGGGTACCCGGTGTGTCGCTCCTTGAACATCCGGTCGAGCAGGGCGGCGACCGACGCGTCACGGTCGACGGTCAGCAGCCGCTCCCCGGGTGTCATCACGTCCCGGACCGTCACACCCTCGAAGGCGGCCTTCAGCGAGGTCTGCTGGGCCTCGTTCGAGGCGGCGATGTAGATGAAGAAGGCGAGCAGGATGAGAAAGAGGTTGGCGAACAGCCCCAACAGCGCCAGCCCGAAGGCAAGGACCTTCGCGACGGCGGCGGCCTGCTGTGTTGCCTGTGCCCGGGGCTGACTGCGGGCGAGCACCGCCCGGAGGATCCGACCCCCATCCATCGGGAACGCGGGGAGGAGGTTGAAGACGGCGAGGACGACGTTGAGAACGGCCAGGTAGCCGAGGACGAACCGGGCGGGGTCGAACCCCGCCGGGAGGCCGAGAAAGACGGCGTATGAGCCGACCCCGACGAGCACGCTCACCACCGGCCCCGCGGCCGCGATCACGAGTTCGTGACGCCAGTTCTCCGGAAACTCCTCGAAACTCGCCACACCGCCCAGCAGCCAAAGCGTGATCGACTCGATGTCGTAGCCGTAACGCAGGGCGACCAGCGAGTGCCCGAACTCGTGTAACAGGACACCCCCAAACAGCCCGAGCGCGGAGGCAAGCCCCAGCGCCAGCGGCAGTGGCCCCTCGCTCAGCTGTGCGGGGTCGATCGTCGCCGCGAACACCCCGTTGACAACCCCCGTCAGCGCGGTGATATCCCAGGCGATGAACGCCGCGAAAACGGGGAGTACGAGCAGAAAACTCCAGTTGAGCCTGACCGGGATGCCGAAGGCCGAACCGACCCGGAAACCTCGCATACCCACCGTTTGTCGGGCGAGGATATTAAACCAGCCCCTCCGGTCTACACCCCTGTCTCGCCCCCCGCTGCCCGCGAACGCGACTCCCCACTTATACCGGCGCCACTCGGAGTGTGTGTATGTACGACCGGATCCTCGTACCGACCGACGGGAGCGACCACGCGCTCCGGGCCGCCGAACACGCCCACTATCTGGCGGAGACGTTCGACGCGACCGTCCACGTCATCGCGGTCGTCGACGTCCAGACCGCCGCCGGGCCGTTCGACGCCGGGGGTGTCAGCACGGAGTTCGTCACCCGGCTCACCGAGCGGAGCGAGGCGGCGGTGCAGGCGGTTCGGTCGGTCACCGACGGCGACGTCGTCGCCCGGACGGCCACGCCCCGCGGTGCGCCCGCCGAGACGATACTGGCGTACGCGGACGACCACGAGGTCGACCTGGTGGCGATGGGGACACACGGCCGGACGGGGGTCGACCGGTATCTCACCGGCAGCGTGACCGAGCGGGTGGTCAGCCGCTCCGAGGTGCCGGTGCTCACCGCCCGCGCGACCGGGGGTAGCCGCGTCGGCGACGGGTACGAGCAGGTCCTGGTCCCCACCGACGGGAGTGAACCCGCGGCCGCCGCCGTCGAGCCAGGGCTCGCCGTCGCGGAGCGGGCCGGCGCTCGCGTGCACGCGGTCACGGTCATCGATACCAGCGACGCTGCCAGCCCGGACGACCCGGTGCCCGAGGACGTCACCACCCACCTCGAATCCGAGGGGGAGGCCGCGACGGAGCGACTCGCCGCACAGGCACGGGACCGGGGGCTGGCGGCAACAACCGCGGTCCGCAGGGGAGTGGCCGCGCGTACCCTCCTTGCATACGCCGACGACCACGAGGTCGACCTGGTCGTGATGGGGACCGCCGGCCGGACCGGACTCTCCCAGCATCTGCTCGGGAGCACGACCGAACGCCTTGTCAGACACGCGGCGATGCCCGTGCTCGCGGTGAACGCGAGAGACCGGGCCGGCGACTGAGACCGCCACACACCCCGACCCCGGGTGTAGAGAGCCCGACGGTCCGGGACTCATCTCCGGGACACTGTCCCGTCGGTCCGGGCGGGAAAGACGGTCACCGCCCGCCCGGGGACCCTCACCGCCTGCCGGTCACCGACAGCGGGGGGCTGGTCCCTGCACTCGACGAGCACGGTCGTGCC
>JBLGCN010000223.1:0-4309 GCA_047617405.1 Natronomonas sp. | reverse complement strand
CCTTCAGACCATGAGGACCAGCATCAAAAAGTCACGGGGCGAGGGGCATAGTGTGACTACGTCTCACACACGACGACTCCGGAGGGGAGGAGGTACCACGGTGACCGGAACCAACAGGTGGCCCCGGGGCGAGAACAGAGACGATGAGTTACACCGGACGTGACCGGTCGACAGCACCGCCAGGCCGGCCGACCACGGAGGACGCATGGATATCCTGCTGACGAACGACGACGGGGTCGACGCCCCCGGAATCAGGGCGCTGGCGGACGCCCTCTCCGAACTCGGGGACGTGACGGTCGTCGCCCCGGCACGCGACCAGAGCGCGGTCGGTCGCGGGCTCTCCTACGGCCGGATGGGGCCCGACCAGGCCAACGAGGGTGATATCGGCATCGACGAGGCCGACGAGGAGCCTTTCACTGTCACCATCCCCTACGAGGAGCGCGACATCGGCTACGCGGTCCACGGGACCCCCTGTGACTGTGTGATCCTGGGGGCGCGGACCTTCGAGCCGGACGTGGTGGTCGCGGGCTGTAATCCGGGCGCGAATCTAGGGGTCCACGTCCTCCCGCGGTCGGGCACCGCGAGCGCCGCCGAGGAGGCGGCCTGTCTGGGCGTGCCCGGCGTCGCGGTCTCGATGGACGGGCTCGGCCACGACCGGTCGAGCCTCGGGGTCGAGGACTTCGAGCGCGCCTGTCGGGTGGGCCGTCGGGTCGTCGAGCGGGCTGTCGAGGGCGACGCCTTTGCCCACGCCGACTATCTGAACGTCAACGTCCCCGGGCCGGACGCGGCCGTCACCGGCGTGGCGGTGACCCGGGCAACCCCGGAGTACGACATGCACGCGGACCTGACCGACGGGGGGTTTCGGCTCCACAACCCGCTGTGGGCGGAGATGGCTGCCGGTGAGATCCCTGACGGCCGGGGGACCGACCGGCACGCGCTGCTGGAGGGACGGGTCAGTGTCTCGCCGCTATCGTTGCGGTCCGCCGACGAAGCGGGGTTCGAGGAGTTGGAGCCGCTGTTCGACGCTGTCGCGGACTGAGCCGCCCACCACACCGGAGGGCAACGCAGACGCCACCCTCGGGGTCGCCGCGTGACGCGAGCGCGCCGGGGACCGGGCGACCGGCGGCGCCGCCCCCGGCCCGGCCGACGCCCGGGGCGAGGGTTTTTGTACGAACGGGCGAACAACTGTCGGCATGGTAGAGGCGTTGGCCGTCGCCAGCGGGAAGGGGGGGACGGGAAAGACGACCGCAACTCTCGGACTGGGGATGGCGCTCGCCGACGAGTACGACGTGACCGTCATCGACGCCGACACCGGGATGGCAAACGTTCTGTTTCACACCGGGCTGTCGGACATCGGGACGACACTGCACGAGGTGCTCGCCGGCGAGGCACCCGTCGCGGCGGCTACCTACGACCGCTTCGGGATGCAGGTGGTCCCCTGTGGCACCTCACTTGCCGGCTTTCGCGAGAGCGACCCCGCACGCCTCCGGGCGGTCGTCGCCGACCTCGCCGCCGACACCGACGTCATCCTGCTCGACGCCCCGGCCGCGCTGGGTAGCCGACAGGGTGTGTTGCCGGTGGTGCTCGCGGACCGGGTGGTGGTGGTACTCCAGCCGACTATCCCCTCGCTGTCGGACGGTCTCAAGGCCCAGGAGTACGCCCACACCTACGACACGGCGGTCGCGGGGTTGCTGTTCAACCGGGTAACCGACGACGCCAATATCGAGGTGGTCAGCGAGCGGGCAGAACGCTACTTCGAGGGGGAGACGCTGGCAGCCGTGCCCGAGCGCGAGGTGGTCCGGGCTGCGCGGCGGGCCGGTGAGCCACTGCTCGCACACGCGCCGGAGTCGGAGCCGGCAGTCGCCTACCGGACGGCGGCGGCGGCGCTCGGGGTGCGCGAGCGCGACTCCGGGGCGGTCGCCGACCGTTTCCGGAGCGCGGTCGTTCCCGACCAACCCGCACCTGTTTTTCAGTAGCGCGACTGTTCAGATATTCAGGTCGAAAGCTCGTTCGCGGTACACCGATTCGATATCCGTGTAGTAGGTGTGGATGTACTCATTGATGCTTGCTCGGTCCTCGGGGTCAGTGCTCCCAGCTCGATCTCCACGCAAATACTTGATCAACTCTCGATTCAGGTCTGCCTCGACTCGCCAGTACGTCGTGAACCAATGTCGGCCGAAGTGGCTGGTGACGGCCCGGTGGTCCTCCGTTTCCTCGTATTTCGGGTGGAAGACCGCCTTCCAGACGCTGTTGACCGCTTGCTTGGTGAGGGCCATGTGACGAGTTTTCGAGAGGAATACCTCAGTTGCCCCGTTAGTCGGCCGAAGCAGGAGATACTGGGATAGAATCCGACACGATTCATCGTCAAGTGGAAGCACTCGCGGGCAGGGTGATTTGTTCCCCTCACGGTCGTGTGGGATGTAGACCACGTTCTGTTTGTCTTCAAGCGCCCGATGGTTACCGAGTCGCTCATACTGTCGGCTGATTTCACTACCGGCGATACTCACGTCGCTTATTCTGAGATTACACAGTTCTGTTACTCGAAGTCCCAATTTCAATTGTAGTGTCAGGATCGCCAGGTCACGGATGTTGGTCACTTCCCCGAGAATAGTTCGCAGTTCCTCAAGAGAGATTCTCGGCGGCTTCTTCGGTTCCTGCTCCGAGAAGTCTACTTTCTTTTTCGTCAGTTGGAATGGGTTGTAATCGTGCGGATGAGGGAACGCTGGATCGTCTTGCCAATACTCATACGCGACGTTCAGCAGCTCTAGTTTTGAGATGATTGTCTTGTCGGCGTTCCCCTTCGTCTCACGTTCGTATTCGATGAAATCGTGGACATGTTTTTCGCTTGGACAGGCCGGGTGTCGTCCCTCCCGTTGCATGTGGTCGCACCATTGACCGAAGACACGATCATATTCGTTCTGGGTGCGCTCAGTCAAATCACGTGAGTCCACAACCTCCGACTTCACGATATCAAGCGGCCCACTCTCCAACTGCGCGAAGGCAGCTTCCAGTTGCTCTTCGAACTCGGCAAGCGGGTCAAGGCTTCTGCCGAACGATTCGGCGACTGCACGCCGGGCACTCGTCGAGTCGTCGGGTGAGGATTCGTCACTCATTGCTAACCACCCACTTGAGCGCACGCGTCTTCTCATCCCAAATCCGTCCTGCTGCTGGATATTCGGCTGCAGCCATCAGGGCTGGATTGTACACATGAGGGTGGTCGGTGTGCCACTGCAGGTAGGTATAGAATTCCTCGAGCCGACACCAGTACGGGTCGTATGCGTGGCCGATACTGAATTCATCCACTAACCAAGCGGCCCACTGTTCGACGTCTGCGGGTGTGGCAAGCGCGTGGTGACGACCGCGCCCGTCCATGTGTGATTTCCATCGCCGTTCGATCCGCTCGGTGTCTTCAATGAACCGTTCACTTCTGTCATCCGGTATCTCATCGCTCACATACTCAGCCCAAACGTCTCGTCCCTCGTACTCAGCGGCGTAGCTCGAAAGCCGGTGCCGATTCGGGACTTGCGCGATGTGTTTGTACACGCCCATTCGATCCCGCGGGTCCGCTGACATGCGTGGTTGAGTCATGGCGACTCACTCTTCTCCGGTCATGTCATAAAAATCTCCGCGAGCGCCAGGTCGTGTTCTTGGGCTTGTGGCAAGAGCTGTTGGGCCGTAACTCAAGCACACCCGTGAGGAGGCCGAGCAACGGGCCGCCGAGTGGGATCTTTAAACCTCGACCGGGATCCACCACACCCGGCTACGGCCGCCGACTTTCTTGCTCGTCAGGTCGGTCTGCTCCTGGAGTTCGTGGAGTTTGTTCAGTGCCGTCCGCCGGGAACAGCCCAACTGGTCCGCCACCTCGCTTGCGGTCAGTGGTTCCGCGTAATCGTCGCGGTCCTCGAACACGACCGTCACCTCCGACAGCCCGAATTCGGTGTCCCGTCCCTGTGACATACACTGTGGGGTGGGTCCCCGGGGACTTATTTCCTTTGAGCGTATTTATTGAGACCGGCCGCAAGACAGATTTGGACGATGTCTATGCCACGCTGGGCGGAAGTCGGTGTGCGACCGGTCGCGGAGAGCGTGGAGGCAGTCTGCCTTCGAGGCCGGCGACTGGCGTTCGCTCCTGCTGCAAACGCGGGGCACGTCCGCCAGACGTGAGCATTCGCCTGGCTCACCCAGCGGTGCGTGCCGACAGTGAGTTTGGCATGCAAAATCTCGACCCGCCGTCGCGGTAGGCTGTCCAGCCAATTCAGGAAGCGCCGTTATCTTCATCCGGGTCCGGCGGCCGCTTCGAGAGGCGGTC
>JBLGCN010000222.1:0-4330 GCA_047617405.1 Natronomonas sp. | reverse complement strand
ACGTCTCGAAGCTGTCGCCGGCGTCTGCGCCGGCCAGCCGGTCGGCACCGACCGAGAGCAGTTCGTAGGGGCCCACCGCGTCGAGCGGTTCGAACCCCTCGTAGACGAGAACGCCGGCGTGTGAGAGTGACATGTGTCTGCTGTGCGCGAGAGAAAAAAGAGGTTACCGGTGTGGTGGGTGGGCCGTCTCCCGGCCGCCGTGGATTTATACAGAACCGCCACATATCGGCTGCTGTGAACGCCCGTACGGGCCCGCTGGACGCGGTGGTGTTCGGGGTCGATATCCAGAGTGGGGATGTCCGCGGCGATGCCCCCTCATACGCCCTCGTCGTTTTCGACGGCGAGGACATCGAGCGTGACGTGGTTTCCTACCGAAAGCTCCGCCGCCGGGTCGAGGACGAGCGGCCGGCCATCCTCGCCACCGACAACATGTACGAACTCGCCGAGGACAAGGACGCGCTGGTCCACCTTCTGGGGTCACTCCCCGACGAGACCAGCCTCGTCCAGGTGACCGGGGCCGAACAGCCCGAGCCGCTCTCGCGGGTTGCCTCCCGACACGGCGTCCCGTACAGCAAGAAGCCGATCAAGGAGGCCGAGGCCGCCGCGCGGCTGGCGGCCGCAAACGTCGGCCAGGAGGTAACAGCCTTCACCGACCGGACGGAGGTGAAGGTCGCACGCGGCCGTTCGACCGGCAGCGGCGGGTGGAGTGAGGACCGTTACACCCGCCGGATCCACGGCGCTGTCCGGAAGCGGGCCCGCGAGGTGGAGTCCGAACTCGACGCCGCGGGGCTGGACTACGAGCGCGACGCCACCGAGAAGTACGGCGGCTTCTCGAACTGTGTGTTCACCGTGGAGGCACGCCCGAGTGACATCCCCGTCTCGACGGAGCGGGCCGGCGACACCCGTATCGAGATCGAGCGGGTCCGCCGGGACGGCATCGAGTTTCGCCCGCTCGCCAAGCGTCGTGACCATGTCCTGCTCGGCGTCGACCCGGGGACGACCACCGCTGTCGCGGTTGTCGGGCTGGACGGCGAGGTACTCGACCTGTTGAGCACCCGAACCGCCGACACGAGCGAGGTGATCGAGTGGGTCGTCGAGCGGGGCCGGCCGGTGGTCGTCGCCGCTGACGTGACGCCGATGCCGGAGACCGTCGAGAAGCTCCGGCGGAGCTTCGACGCGGCGGGCTGGACCCCCGACCGTGACCTGCCGGTCGACGAGAAACAACACCGGACCCGCGATGAGGGCTACGACAACGACCACGAGCGCGACGCACTCGCCGCCGCCCTCTGTGCGTACGACGGCCACGAGGACCAGTTCGACCGGGTCGCGGCGAAGGTCCCCCCACGACAGGAGGTCGGGGCCGTCATCGCGCGTGTGCTCGGCAGCGAGG
The DNA here is from genome assembly GCA_047617405.1 of Natronomonas sp. Taxonomy (GTDB): domain Archaea; phylum Halobacteriota; class Halobacteria; order Halobacteriales; family Haloarculaceae; genus Salinirussus. The sequence continues at coordinate 2,940 of JBLGCN010000222.1, read as the reverse complement.
AGTCCGTCGAGACGGTCCTCGCCGACCTGGCCGACGACGACGGTGGCGAGGATGACGGTGGCACCGAGCACACCGAGCGTGAACTCACCGCCGAGGAAAAGCGGATCAAACGGCTCGAGGCCCGCGTCGAGCGCCTGGAGGGACACACCGACGACCTGAAAGGGACCATCGAGCGCAAGGACGAGCAACTCGCCGAGTACGAGAGTGAACTCTCCGACGCCCGTCGTGAGGAGCGCCGGGAGGCCCGCGAGCGGCGGGAGGTGACACGGCTCGAGCGGGAGAACAGCCGTCTGGAGCGGGAACTCGAGGACGAGCGTGACCGCGTGGCGGAGTTAGAGGGGAAGCTGGAGCGGCTGAAGGCGCTGTGGAAGCTCGACCACTCGAACTTCGCGGATGTCGCCGAGAAGAAGGCCGGGCTGGTGCCGGTGAAGGTCGTCGAGCAGTTCACGACCGACGCCATCGCGGCCGCCGACGAGGCCTTCGGGCTCGCCGAAGACGACGTTGTCCTCTTCCGGGACGCCAGCGGGGCCGGCCGGTCGACCGCCGAGCGGCTGGTCGAGGTCGGGCCTCGTGTCGTCCTCCGGAACGGCCAGCTCTCGAACGTCGCCGACGAGATCCTCTTCGAACACGGGGTTCCGGTCGCGCCCGCGGAGTTGGTGACGGTCCAGGAGGTCGACGAACTCGCCGTCGCCCGCGAGTCCGAGGTCGAGACGGCTATCGCCGACTGGGAGGAGCGGGCGGTGGAACGGCGCCGGCAACGGAGCGCCGAGACCCTCGACCGGATCATCAGCGAGCATCGGGCGAGCGAGGGCGACTGAACACAGCGAGCCCCGGACGGCAGCGGAACGGCATAGGCGCCCTCCAGTCTGTGAACAGTGGGAACCGGGCGGCGAGTGGCGCGGGCCGAGCGGGGCTACGCCTCGGGGCCGGTGTTGGTGCCGAGCGGCAGCGAGGCGGAGCCGTCGGCCGCGGTCCAGACGAGACTGACATCGTAGTCCGGTCGGGCGCCGATACTGAGGGTGTCACCGGCCCGGACAGCGGGCCGGCCGGCACGCTCGCCATTTGCCTCCCCACCCAGTGCCACCCAGGTGCCGGTCGTGTCGAGGCCCGTCCCCTCGACGGAGAGACGGGCAGCGGCGAGAGGGTCGCCGCCGCGGTGCTGGACGGTGAGCCGCTCGGCGGTGCGGTCGTAGTCGAACGCGAAGGCAGCCTCGGGGGCGTCGACAGGCTGTGTGCCGAGTCCGAGGACGAAGGAGACGACGACGGCAGCCACGGCCGTCGCGATGGCGATCCCGCCCTCGGCGTTGCGGACCGTGACCGTCCGGCCGTCCCGCGAGAGTTCGGTCGTCGTGAGGAGGCGTTCGACCCGCGAGCGGAGCTGGGGGCGGTCCACCCGGTCGAGTCCCCCCCGGACGGTGTCGACCCCACTCTCGAGCTGTGTCCGGAGGAGTTCCGCACTCTCCTCGTCCTCGGACCGGGCGGTAACCGACAGCAGCAGCGACCGGTCGTCGCGGTACAGGGAGCCGTAGCCGTACTCGACCCCGCGGGCGGCTGCCGCGGCCTGGCCGTCCGAGCCGGGCACCCGCTCGGGGGGGATATCGAAGCCAAAACGCATGTACCCGCCACGGGCGGCGTTGTATGCGGCCCTGACCTCCTCTCCGACGGGTTCCGTCTCCCCGCTCCGGACATCGACGACGCCCTCGACGGCCGCCGGTGTGCCGAGCACGTGTCGACCGTCGCCGAGCACCGCGAGCTGGGAGCCGTTGCCGGAGGCGTAGACCGGCCGGTCACGGTATGTGCGCTCGGTCACGTCGACGGACGTCTCGACAAGTTCGGTCACCTCGGCGTCGGTGAAGTCGGACCAGACGAGCAGCGCACCCTCCCCGGTGGCCACGGAGCCAAAGGCCAGGAGCTCGTTCATGCGTCGGGGGTCGAGCCCGCTACGCTCCTCGGCGAGGTCCAGCGACTCCGTGACGGTGAGCTGTGGGACCCCCTCGCCGATGTCCGCGACCAGCCGGTTGACCCGCTCCCGGAGCGCCTCGTCACCGAACATCGCCTGGAGGTCGGTGTGGACGACCGCGGTGGCCCCCTCCGGAACGGCGTCGAGCCGGGAGGTGCCGGTGGCGTCCGGCGTTTGCCCGTCGTCGTCACCGAACAGGCCGGCACAGCCGCTCAGGGCTGCCGTGGCGGCGAGCCCGGCCGTGCCGCCGGCTCGTAGGACCGCACGCCTTGACCGGCCATCCGTATCCGGCTGTGTCATGATGAGGGTGTATGTCCTGTGTGGCTCCGCTCACTCCAGGCCGTCCATCCCGCCCATCCCGCCCATCCCGCCCATCCCACCCATCCCGAACGCGGAGATGAGGTTGCGGACGATCCCGTAGACGACGAAGCCGAGACCGGCGATCACGAGCGCGATACCGCCGGCGACGACGAGGTTCTGTGAGGCAACGACGACGATGCCGGCCAGCAGGAGGACAACGCCAAAGACGCCCCCGATGCCGAGTCTGTCGAACATACCCCTGATGACCGGTGGAGGGGGTTAAGTCTCCCCGTTCGGCGTGGGCGTTGCAAAGCTTAAACAGCCTCGCCGGCGAAGTCTGAGGTATGAGCGACAACGAGGGCCGGACAGACCTCCGCATGCCCGGGGAGGACGAGGTGTTCGCCATCGTCACGGACATGCTGGGGGCCAACCGCGTCAACGTACGGTGTATGGATGGGGTTGAACGGACAGCCCGTATCCCGGGCAAGATGCAAAAGCGCATCTGGATCCGCGAGGACGATGTCGTGCTGGTCGAGCCGTGGGACTGGCAGGATGAGAAGGCCGACATCAGCTGGCGCTACGAGAAACAGGAGGCCGACCAGCTCCGTGAGGAGGGGCACATCCAGGAGAACGCATGACACCCCGACCACCTGCCGGCCCAACCCGCCCGGGTCGGCCCG
>JBLGCN010000221.1:0-4404 GCA_047617405.1 Natronomonas sp. | reverse complement strand
GGAACCGCTTACCGAGCGCCTCGACCGTGCGGACCGCCGGGAGGGCGGCGCGGACGGTGGTGGTGTCGCTGTTGCCGTGGACCGCCGCGAGGTCGGCGCCGGCCTCGGCGGTCAGGTCGCGAAACGCCGTCAGCGTCGCTGCTGCGGTGAAGTCACCGGCGTGGAGGACAGTGTCGGCGTCCCGGAGCGTCTCCCGGAGGTGGTCGGTCAGCGGCGGGTCGCCGGTGGCGTGGGTGTCGGCGAACGCGACGAGCATAGGACAGGTACACATCCGCGACAGAAAAGAGGACAGCGGGTCCGCGGCGTGCAACGACCACCGCCATACTTGGGCGGGGCAGCCGAGGGGGTAGCATGGCCGGGAGCACGTCGGTGGTTGTTGCGGCGCTGGTAGCAAACGGTATTATCGCGGTGTTGAAGTTCGGTGGCTTCGTCCTGACTGGGAGTCCGGCGATGCTCTCGGAGACGTATCACTCTATCTCCGACACCGGTAATCAGGTCTTCCTGCTGATCGGGATCCGGTACAGCGGACAGCGCCCGGACGACCGCCACCCTTTCGGCTACGGGAAGGCACAGTTTTTCTACAGTTTCCTGGTGTCGGTCCTCCTGTTCGGGATCGCGGGCTGGGAGTCGGCCAAACACGGCTACCACGAGGTCCAGGTCGTTCTGGGCGGGGCAGTCGAGCACGGCGGCGCCGAGCCGGTGACACTGCTCGGACAGACGTTCCCGCCGGTGTACGTCAACTACGCGGTCCTGGGCGGGGCTATCGTCTTCGAGTCCTGGGCGCTGTACAAGGCCCGCGCGGAGATGAAACGCCAGATGGCCGAACACGACTGGTCGGGCTACCGGGAGGCCTTCCGGAAGACCGCCGACACCACGACCCTGACGGCGCTCACCGAGGACACCATCGCGCTGGCCGGGGCCGGGCTGGCGCTCGTGGGTATCTTCCTGACCCGGACGCTCGGTGACCCCATCTACGACGCCGTCTCCGCGCTGCTGATCGGGGTCCTGCTGATGGGGTTTGCGCTGGCACTGGCCTGGCAGAACAAGCGCCTGCTACTCGGCGAGAGTCTGCCAAACGACCTCGAGGCGGAGCTCCGGCGTGTCGTCGCCGGGGTTACAGACGTCGGGCGGGTGGTCGACCTCCGGACGGTCTACTTTGGCCCACAGAGTGTCGTCGTCACCGCCGACGTGGACTTCGGGGCCGGACTCTCCGGCCGGGAGATCGACGACCGTATCGACGAGATTGAGCGCCGCCTGGTGGCGGCCGAGCCGGACATACAGTCGGTCTACGTCGAGGTCGAGAAGGACGACCGGCCGTCGACGGAGGGCGCGGGTGGCGCGGCCGGCGAGGACCACGGCGGCGAGGGTAACTGAGCCGGCGTCACGGCGCCAGGCGACGAACGCGGCCGGGCTCGGTGAGCCGGAGCGCCTAAGCGCCCGCTCCCCGAACCCGGCTCATGAAACTCGCGCGTGCCGAGACCCCCGACGGGGTCCTCACCGGCGAGTACGACGACGGAACGCTCCACGCGGAGGCCGGCAGCTACGAGGTTGGGGCCGGGGACCTGCTCGCACCCTGTGAGCCGGGGACCTTCTACTGTGTCGGGCGGAACTTCGCCGAGAAGATCGACCAGATGGACTACGATGTCCCCGACCGGCCCGACTGGTTTATCAAGCCCGCGGTGTCGTTACAGCACCCGGGTGAGCCTATCGTCTACCCCGAGTGGACGGAGGAACTCACCTACGCCGGGGAACTCGCCGCCGTTATCGACCGGCCGTGTACGGGTCTGAACGGGGAGGCCGAGGTCCGGGACGCCCTGCGCGGGTGGACGATACTGAACGACCTCGATGCGCTCGACCAGGAGCGACGCACCGCCCGGAAGGCTTTCGACGGGTCGGCGCCGCTGGGGCCGGTCATCGAGACCAACCTCGACCCTCGTGGGGTCGATATCGAGACGTACGTCGGCGGCGAACTCCGGCAGGACGCCACCACCGACTGGATGCTCTTCGACCCCTACGAGGCGGTTGCCTTTCTCTCCGAGCGGTATACCTTCCAGCCCGGTGACGTGGTCTCGCTTGGCAGCCCCGCCAACCCCGGCCTGCTGGAGCCCGGACAGGAGGTTGCAATCACCTACGAGGGGGTCGGAACCCTGCGAAACACCGTCGTCGCGCCCGACGATGAGGGTGAGCACGTATGAGCGAGGAGACCGCACAGGGCCGCGAGGCAGGCCCGCTGGCGGGTGTGACCGTCGTCGACGCCGCCTCGCTGTACGCCGGCCCGCTGGCGGCCACCTATCTGGGCGACTTTGGCGCGGAGGTGGTGAAGGTCGAACACCCGGATGGTGGGGACCCGCTCCGTCAGTTCGGCGGTGACGGCTGCTCGTGGGACTGGGTCGGTCGCAACAAACAGTCGGTACCGCTCGATCTGAACGACGCGAAGGGACGGGACGCCTTTCGGGGGGTGGTCGCGGAGGCTGATGTCCTCGTCGAGAGTTTCCGGCCCGGCACCCTGGAGGAGTGGGGTGTCGGCTGGGAGACCCTCTCGGCGCTGAATCCGGGGCTGGTGATGGTGCGGACGACCGGCTTCGGTCAGACCGGCCCCTACAGTGACCGGCCGGGGTTTGGCTCGCTGGTCGAGGCCATGTCCGGGTTCGCCTACTCGACGGGGGAGGCCGACGGGCCGCCGACCCTGCCCCCGATCGCGCTGGCGGACTCGGTGTGTGCGCTGCACTCGGCCTTTGCGACGGTGGCGGCGCTGTACTGGCGGGACGCCGGCGGAACCGGCCAGTATATCGACGCCTCGATCCTGGAGTCGATGTTCGCGCTGATGGGTGACGTCGTCACGCGGTATCACGCCAACGGCGACCGCTACCGGCGCAACGGTAACACCTCGCGGATGACGGTCCCGCGCAACACCTACGAGACCGCCGACGGCCGCTGGGTCGCGCTGTCGGGCAGCACCGAGGCCGTTGCCCGCCGTATCCTCCGGGTCGTCGGCGGCGAGGACCTCGTCGAGCGGTATCCGGACATGGAGCGCCGGCTGGCGGCCTCGGCGGAGATCGACGCGCAGATCGCCGAGTGGGTCGGCGAACGCACCCGCGAGGAGGTCGTCGAGACCTTCGAGGCACACGAGGCGGCGCTCGGCCCGGTCTACGACATGGCCGATATCTTTGAGGACGACCACTTCGCGGCCCGCGACGCTGTGGTCGTCGTCGAGCGAGCGGACACGGACAACGGTGAGGAGGGCGAGGAGGTGGCGATGCGGGGGGTCGTCCCGACGTTGAGCGAGACACCGGGGCGGGTCGACCACCCGGGGCCCGAACTGGGTGCCCACGCCCGGGCGGTCCTGCGCGAGCGGGCGGGGCTGAGCGAGGCGGAGATAGACGCCCTCCTCGAACGTGGCGCGACCGCGGTCGCCGACCGCGGTGAGGGTGGCGGGTAGCGGGGACAGGGCGGTTTTATTAGACACCGCACAGTGAGGTAGGGATATGCGCGAACACAGCGTCGGAGAGAAGGTCGACTTCACCGGACAGGCCGCCGTCGTCACCGGCGGCGCGCAGGGTATCGGCAAGGCGATCTGCGAGTCCTTCGCGGCCAGCGGCGCGAACGTCGGAGTCGCGGACGTTCAGGCCGAGGCGGCCGAGGAGACTGCCGCGGCGGTCGCCGAGGAGTACGGCGTCGATGCCGTCGGCATCGAGTGTGACGTCACCGAGTACGAGGACGCGACGGCGATGGTCGAGACGGCTATCGAGGCCTTCGGCGCGGTCGACTGTCTCGTCAACAACGCGGGCGTCGGCACCCCGGCGCCGAGTTTCATGGAGTCCGACCCGGAGGAGTGGGACACCGCCGTCGAGGTCTGTTTCTACGGGACGATGAACTGCACCCACGCCGTCCTGCCACACATGACCGAGCGCGGTGAGGGTGCCATCGTCAACTTCGCCAGCGACTCCTACAAGGGTAACGACCCCGGGCTCCCCGTCTACGGCGCCGCGAAGGCCGCGAACGTCTCCTTCACCGGGACCGTCTCCCAGGAGGTCGGCGAGGACGGCGTCCGGGTCAACTGTGTCTCCCCGGGGACGACCCGCACGCCCGCCACCGAGGAGTGGATCGAGGAGTACGAGGAGAAGATCCTCGAGAGCTACGCGATGGACCGGCTGGGCGAACCCGAGGATATCGCCGACGCCGTCACCTTCCTCTGTAGCGACGCCGCCGCCTGGGTCACCGGCCGGGTGCTCAGCGTCAACGGCGGCTACAACCGTAGCTGAGCGGCGAACGCAGGGGTCACCCGTTACGAGGCCGGGACTCACGAGAGAGAACCACACACAATCTAGGACCCTAGATCGGGTGTGCAACGTATTATCATAAAAGTTCATAACGTTTTTCCCCCGCGGGGGGTTTCGCCAAAGT
>JBLGCN010000220.1:0-4408 GCA_047617405.1 Natronomonas sp. | reverse complement strand
TCTCGACGGTCCCCAGCCGCTCACCGCAGTCGACAACACGCCCGGGGACAACCGACTCCTCGGTGCGAGCGAGCCCGGAGACCGTCGCGCGCAGACGGTCGAACCGGGCCAACAGGTCGCGGGCGTCCGGCGTGAGCGTGCTGCCGCCGCCGCCCGCGCCGCCGCGTTCACTGACCACCAGCGGCCCGACTGTCTCCTCGAGTTCGGTGACCCGCCGCTGGATCCGGGCGTAGGACCGCCCGAGTTCCTCGGCCGCCCGGTACATCGAGCCGTGTTCGTCGATCCCCCGGAGGGCCTCCACGTCGCGCTCGTCGACCGTCGAGCCGTCGACCTCGATGTACGGGTCGCCGCCCGCGTCCATACTGTGGTCTCGACTCGCCGGGCACATATCAGTGCACCGCCCGTCAGTAGACCAGCTCCCCGGCGACGAACTTCCGGGTGCGCTCGTCCGTCGGATTCTCGAAGACTCGGGCTGTCGGCCCGCGCTCGACGATACCGTCGCCCAGCAGCACCGCCACCCGGTCGGCGACCCGCTCGGCCTGGTGCATGTCGTGGGTCGCGAGCACGACGCCGATCCCGCTGTCCCGGGCCGCCGCGACCGCCTCCTCGATGACGGCCGTGTTCCGCGGGTCCAGGTCCGAGGTCGGCTCGTCGAGCAGGAGCAGGTCGGGGTCGTAGGAGAGTGCCCGTGCGAAGGCGACCCGCTGGGCCTCGCCGCCCGACAGCGACCCGGCGCGTCTGTCGGCGGCGTCGGCCATCCCGACCACCTCCAGGGCCTCCTCGACGGCCATCGACCGGTCCGTGAACCCGCCGTCCGGGGACGGGGCATCGCCGCGGACCGCGGCCCGGAGGCGGCGGACCCCGGCGGCGAGCCGGTTCGACAGAACCAGTTCCCGGGCGGCCCCGCCGACCCGCTCGCGCCAGGGCCGGCGCACCCGGAGCCCGTACTCGACGTTGCGCCGGACGGAGGCGTCGAAGAGGGTCGCCTCCTGGAACACCATCCCGACCCGGCGCCTGAGCGCCAGCCGCTCGTCCCCCTCCGTCTCCCACGCCGCGGTTCCCCCGATGCTGACCGTTCCGCCGCCCGGCTGCGTCGAGAGCGCGAAGACGTCGAGCAGGGTCGTCTTCCCGACCCCCGAAGGGCCGATCACCGCCAGCACTTCGCCGGGGTCGACGGCGACCGACACGTCCGCCAGGACGGGCTCGGTCCCGTAGGCGACCGAGACGTTGTCGAGCCGGAGCATCAGCCACCCACCCCCTGCCCGCCCAGGCGGACGACGACGGCGTTGACCACGAGCACCAGCCCGACCAGGACCGCACCCAGGACCATCGCAGTCTCGTACCGTCCCTGGCGGGCCTCCAGCTGGATGGCGGTGGTCAGCGTCCGGGTCTTCGAGACCCCGTCGGCGCCGGCGATGTTCCCGCCGACGATCAGCACCGAGCCGACCTCGCTTATCGCCCGGCCAAAGCCCGCGAGGACCGCCGTGGCGATCCCGTACCGGGCCTGCTTGATCACGACGAGGGCCGTGTCGGTGCGTGTCCCGCCCAGCGCGCGAGCAGCGTCGCGGACGCCCCGGTCGACGCTGGAGACGGCCGCCAGGCTGATCGCCGTGACCGGCGGCGTCGCGAGCACGAACTGTGACATGATCATCGCCTCCTTCGTGAAGACCAGGTCGAGCGTCCCCAGCGGCCCCTGGTTGGAGATCATGAACAGCACCGCGAGCCCGACGACGACGCTCGGAAACCCCATCCCGGTGTTGATCACGGAAGTGAGAACCCCCTTCCCCCGGAAGTCAGTGAGGCCGACGAGGACGGCGACCGGCACGCTCACAAGCGTGCTGAGCGCGACCGCGATCAGGCTGACGTACAGCGAGACGTAAACGATACTCCGGACGTACACCGCCTCGAAGGGGAACTCGACCAGGAGCGGCGCGACCACGGCCGTGTCGAGCCCCGGGAGCGTCATCACCCTTCCGAACTGCTCCAGCCCTCGGGCACGTACTGCTGGAAGTCCGGGTCTTCCGAGAGCGCCCGGGGGAAGAACAGCTGCTCGCCGTTTGCCTCGTAGTTCGAGATGATATCCTGGGCCTGTGGGCTGGTGAGGTAGCCGATGTAGGCCATCGCGAGGTCGTAGTTGACGTTGTCGTGGACGGCGGGGTTAACCGCCAGCACGCCGTAGGGGTTGGCGAGGGTGTTCGGGCCGTCCTCGATGGGGCCCTGGACGAGGATGACCAGGTCGATCTCCCCGCGCTGGGAGAGGTAGGTCCCCCGGTCCGAGAGCGTGTACCCGCCCTGCTCGTTTGCGATGTTGAGCACCTGCCCCATCCCCTGGCCGGTTTCGCGGTACCAGTCCCCGCCCGGCTCGGCGCTGCTCTGCTCCCAGATGGCCAGCTCCTTGGTGTGGGTGCCGGAGTTGTCCCCCCTGGAGACGAAGGTCTCGCCCGCGTCGGCGATGGTCGCGAAGGCCTCTGTCGCGGAGCTCATCCCTTCGACCCCTGCAGGGTCGCCTTCGGGACCGACGACCACGAAATCGTTGAACATCAGGTCGCGGCGGTTCACGCCGACCCCCTCGCGCATGAACTCGTCCTCCAGCGAGCGGGCGTGAACCATCACCACGTCGGAGTCGCCGGCCCGTGCGGTCTCCAAGGCCGCACCGGTCCCCTGGGCGACGGCGTCGACGGTCACGCCGTACATCTCCTCGAACGGCGGGTGAAGCTCGTCGAGCAGTCCCGTGTCGTCGGTGCTCGTGGTGGTCGTCAGCGTCAGCGTCTCGCCGGCCACGCCCGGCTGGTCGTCAGTTCCGTCTCCGGAGCTGTCACCGCCAGAACAGCCGGCCAGGCCGGCGAGTGTCCCTGCCCCGAGCGCTGCGACGAACTCGCGCCGTTGTATCTGCATAGATACAGCGCTACAGGCGGGCCCACTTAGTTGTTTCTTCGTGGAAACAACGGACCCGAGCCCGTCCGGACTGGCGAGATGGCGGTCCTGCGGCAGTGGCCGCCCGTCGCGGTCGTGTGCCGGCCGGCCACGCTACAGGAACTCACTAGATGGTTCAGTTCTCCGAAGCCACTACGAGCGGGACGAGGGGGGTTCTCGGCCGACGGGTGGCTCGCCGGCACACTCGGTGTCGACGCGCTGCTGGCGGCACTCGGCGACCGTGGCGGCCGGCTCCGGGAGGGTGTAGCGGGCCTTGACAGGGTGGTCGACCGCGGCGATATCGGCTACGTCTCGCTGGTCGGGGCGGCGGTCTGAGCCGGCACCGGGGGCGGGTCGGCTGCCGGCCGCCGGTACCAAACCGATTGGCCCACCGCTTGAAGTAGACCGGGCTCATAACACCAGTATGCGACTGCACTGGCACCGACGGGACCTCAGGGCCGCCGACAACCGCGGGCTCGCCCGCGCCGCCGAGGACACCGCGGTTCCCGTCTTTGTTTTCGACCCCACTGTTCTGCAACACGGCGCGTCGCCCCGCGTCACGTTCCTGCTCGACGCGCTCGACTCGCTGCGGGCGGCCTACCGCGAGCGAGGCAGTGACTTGGTCGTCGCCCACGGCAACCCGGTCGAGGTCATCCCGAAGCTCGCCGCGGAGTACGACGCCGACCTGGTCACCTGGAACCGCGACTACTCCGGGCTGGCCCGCCGCCGCGACGATGCCGTCCGTGACGCACTCGACGGGGCCGGCCTTGACTACGAGACTGTCCACGACGCCGTCCACCACGAGCCGGGCTCGATCACGACCAACGCCGGCGACCCGTACGCGGTGTTCACCTACTTCTCGAAGAAGTGGCACGACCGGCCGAAAGCCGACCCGTTCGAGGTGCCCGACGAGGATGCGCTCGCGGACGTCGACGGCGACCCGCTCCCGACGCTCGCTGACCTGGACTTTGCCGAGCCTGAGGCCGACATCCCCGACGCGAGCACCGCGGCGGCCCGTGACCTGCTGGAGCGGTTCTGTGCGGCGCCCGTCCACCGCTACGAGGAGCGCCGCGACTACCCTGCCGATGACGTCACCTCGCGGCTCTCGGCACATCTGACGTATGGCACGGTCGGTGTTCGTGAGGTTTACCAGCGGGTCGACCGCGCCCGCGCCGACGCCACGGACGAGGCGGCCCGCGAGAGTGTCACCGAGTTTCTCGACCAGCTGGCCTGGCGGGAGTTCTACACCCAGGTGCTGTGGGCAAACCCGGAGGTCGTCGACTCAAACTACAAGGAGTACGAGCAGGACATCGAGTGGCGTGACGACCCCGAGGCGCTACAGGCCTGGAAGGACGGGCGGACGGGCTACCCGATCGTCGACGCGGGGATGCGCCAACTCCGCAGGGAGGCCTGGATGCACAACCGTCTCCGCATGATCGTCGCCTCCTTCCTGACCAAGGACCTGCTGCTCGACTGGCGTGAGGGGTACGCCTGG
>JBLGCN010000219.1:0-4408 GCA_047617405.1 Natronomonas sp. | reverse complement strand
GTCGGCCCCGACGTGACCTACACCATCCGGCCCGCCCGTCAGGAGGACTTCGAGGGGCTGGTGGAGACGATCCGTGACGTCACTGCCGAGCGGACCTACGTCGTCGCCGAGAGCGTCGCCGAGCGGCTACTGTACGAGGATACTGTCACCCGGCACAACACCGTCGAGTCCCGCGTGTTCTTCGTCGCCACGGTCGACGGTGAGGTGGTCGGGTGGACTCACCTCAGCCTTCCACAGGTGGACAAGATGCAGAACAACGCCAAGCTGACCGTCGGGGTTCGCGAGTCCTGCCGGGGCAACGGGATCGGGAGCCAGTTACTGGGGCGGGCGCTTGACTGGGCGGAGGCAAACGGCTACCAGAAGGTGTACAACAGCGTCCCGGCGACCAACGACGGCGCGCTGGCCTTTCTCGAGTCACACGGCTGGGAGACCGAGGGGACCCGCCGTGACCACTACACCATCGGTAACCAGCTGGTCGACGAGGTGATGATGGCGTACACCTTCTGAGCGGCTCGGGGCGTCTATAACCGTGCTCCCGACCCTCCTGTAGGCCGATGACGTCACTCCCGGCTCACCCTCCACAGTTACCGGGGTGGCCGTAAGAACCAGACCAGCGGGCCGGTCAGTCGTCGTCCGCCCCGTCCCCGGTCAGCAGGTCGGTGTCGGCGGACGACTCGTCGTGTAGGAACGACGGGTCCTGTGTGTCCTCGTCCGGTTCGCGCTCCTGAAACTCCTCCCAGTCCGGCACTGACGCGTAGTAGCGCATACGTTCAGTTGTGTCGGCACCCTCCTGAGGGTTGTGGTCACGGCACGCCTCACCCGGCCCCTCCTGGCGTGACCCTGACACACCCCCTTTCAGTCGCCGGCGAGCAGGTACACTGCGAGCCCGACCAGCGCGATTCCGCCGAGTTTCCTCGGTGACACCGCCTCGCCGAGGAGGAGAAAGCCAAGCGCCGCGGCGACGACCATACTCACGACGAGCGCGGGCTTGCCGGTACTCGCCTCGACGGTCTCTAACCCCTTGCTGAACAGGATAAACGCGGCGGCACCGAACAGCCCGTTGAGCGCGGCGAAGGCCACACCGACCCGGAGTGGCGGGACCAACCGTTCCGGCCCCAACAGGACGAGTACGCCGCCGACCACGCAGACCGTCTGTGCGAGGGCACGGTAGAAGCGGGCGTCGTCTGTCGGCCCGCCGACCACGGCCTGCCGGAGGAGGACGGTCGTCAGCCCCCCGCTCACGACCATCACCGTCAGGAAGACTGTGGGGTCCGCCATCTCACGTCGAGAGCAACAGGAGACCCCCGACCGCCGCGAGGACGCCGGCGGCCTTCCGTACGGTCAGCGTCTCACCCAACAGGAGGACAGAGAACCCGACGGTGACGAGCAGGCTCAGCCGCTTGAGCGGGCTGACCAGGCTCACGTCGAAGACGGTCAGTGCGAGCCGGGTCGAGAGAACCGAGACACCCGTCAGCACGCCGGCTCCGAGCGCGTAGGCCGTTGGCCTGCTCGCCGACCACTCCAGGTCGGTTCCCCGGAGGACAAAGACCGTGACGACCGGAAAAAAGACCGCCGAGCGGACCAGCGCGGTGGTCCATGGGTCGACCGTCACCACCGCCACCTTTGCGAACAGGCTGCCAACCCCCCACAGCACCGCCGCGACCAGTACCAGCGCCATCCCGTTCATACCCCCACCCGGCCCCCCATACCCAAAAAACTGCCACTCCCCCGCCGCCCGCGGCCTCCCGTGAACAGGCTGCGACACTCGCCGACACCGGCTACGGGGCTGTTTGGGTGTGTCCGGTCGATGGCCGCCGGGTGTCACTCCACGTCCGGGTGGCCCGAGCGAGGGGCTCCTACAGCGACGCCTCGAGTTCGGCGGCGAGGTGGGCAACCCGGTCGTCCTCGGCCAGGGAATCGACAACTGTCGGCAGCTCCTCCTCGAGGACAAAGCGCGGTCGCCCCTTCCCAACCGCCGAGGTGTCGTCGCTGGGTTCGGCGGCGACGTGGTCGTCGGCCTCCAGCCGGTTCAGCGCGCGGTTCACCTCCGCCTCCGAGACCGAGCCGAGCACCTCGCCGTTCAGCTCCTCGGCCGTCTCGTCACACGCGCGACACACCTCGCCGGTATGGGCCGGTGTCTCCCCGTCTGTCGACAGCTCCGCGAGCGCCAGGAGGACCACACAGTCCGCCAGCGACCGCGTCCCGAGTTCGTCACTCATGGCCGCATGTGAGACACCGGCGCACAAAACTCCAGGGGTACGAGGTCGGGTAGCCGGCGGCTGTCGGGTGACGGGCGGCGGCAGGCTCATGCTGGACGGGGTGTGAGAGCGTGTATGAGCGTTCCCGACGACGTCGTCGACCGGGTCGCCGGGCAGCCGTACTCGGCGTTTCTCGCAACTACCGTCGACGACCGCCCACACGTCGCACCGGTCTGGTACCTCTACGACGACGGCCACGTCCGCTTTTTTACGCGAGGCCGGAAGCTGGCGAACATCCGGCGGAACCCCCGTGTCGCACTCGCCATCGAGGGCGCAGACGGCGCGTGGCTCGCGGTCCTCCGCGGGACCGCCACCGTCCGCGAGGACGAGACGCTCCGTCTCGCGGTCGCCGACCGGCTGTTCGGCCAGTATCTCGACGACGACGGCGAAGCCTACCGTGACGCCGACGGCAACCCGCAGGGGGCACTGGTCGACGTCGAGGTCGGCTCGACCACACTGCGGGAGGGCTGACCGACGGCCGAAACGGGACCCGCAGAGGGCCCTCTACCGGGCTCACCCCCCGTCCGGCTCCAGCGGCTCCGGGGCGCGGTAGACCATCTCCATCGGGAGACCGGCGGGGTCGGTCGGCGGCTCGGGCGGGAGCGTAAACAGGTCGCCAGGCCCGGGACGGGCCGTGTACGCCAGCACGACCGCGTCGAGGACGTCGTCGACGGCCACCTCCGCCCCGCCGGCGGCCTCGGCGGCGCGCTGGACCGTCGGCGCGGCCTCGCTGTCGAAGCCCGCAAGCGCCCGCATTCGCTCGGCGTGCCCTCCGGCCCGCCGTTTCGAGTGCTGGAGTGGCTCGCCGGCCAGCGCCCGGAAACACACTTCCGGGTGACACTCGCGAAAAACCCCTCGGGTCTCGGGGACGTTCTGGAGCAACTGGTCGACAGTCTCGATGCCGTCGGAGATATTGAACGCCTGTTTCGAGAGGCTACGGTCGGCCTTGCGCTCGTTAACCCGCTTTGCGGCGGGATACCGACGCTTGCGGGTAGCCTCGCGGACCGGCGGTGTGAACACCGACCGGCTGCGCGACCCCAGGACGGCCCGGGCCTGGCTGTCACACGCCCGGACCGGGTCGCCCTCCTCGACCAGCCCGACCGGCATGTCGATGAACACCCGCTCGGCTCGCCCCTCGTAGCGCTCCCAGAGGGCGCCCACCTCCTCGAAGACGCCGGCGTGGTCGAACCCCTCGGCGTCGAAGACGACGGCAAACCATGACCCGGAACTCCAGTCGACGCCGAGGTATCGCTCACCAGCCATACTATGTATTCACCCGGCGATACAAAAACGTCCCGCGACCGAACACGGGAACCGGGCGTCAGTGGACGCTACTGTTTGGGATGGCGCGGCGTTAGCTACCGGTCGGGGGTCAGCCCGCCTATCGTCTCCCGGCGAACCGGCGCGGTCGGTGGCTGTCCTGCAGGTCTCACAGCTGTACTCCTCGAAGTCACCCGTCAGTCTGTGCCCGCTGAATCCGCCGCTCCGCCGGCGTCAGTCGGCCGCAGCCGGCGCGCCCAGCGCTGCCGGCGGCTCGCCCGGCAGTTCGTCACGGTCGTGGGCCGCCTCGAAGTCGGGGTCCGGCCCGGTGGGGACGATCCGCTTCGGGCTGACGTCCGGGTGGGTGGTGTAGTAGTGCTCGGTGATGTGGTCGATGTCGACCGTCTCCGCGACGCCGGGGGTCCCGTAGAGGTCCCGCAGATACGGCCAGAGGTTGTCGTACTCCCGGATGAGCCTGTGATTGCACATGAAGTGGGTGTGGTACACCTCGTCGAAGCGGACCAGCGTGGTGAACATACAGATGTCCGCCTCGGTCAGCCGGTCACCGGCGAGATATCGCTGGTCCGCGAGCACCGAGTCCCAGTGGTCGAGCGCCGAGAACAGCTCCTCGGCGGCCTCGTCGTATGCCGCCTGACTGTCGGCAAACCCACACCGGTAGACGCCGTTGTTGACCGGCTCGTAGATGGCCTCGATGACCCGGTCGACCTCCTCCTGGTAGCCCTCGGGGTAGAGGTCGACGTCCCGGGTCGCGATGTCGCCGAACTCGGTGTCCAGCATCCGGATGATCTCCTCCGACTCGTTGTTGACAATCGTCTCCTCCTGTTTGTCCCACAGCACCGGGACGGTCACGCGGCCGGTGACATCGCCGT
>JBLGCN010000218.1:0-4420 GCA_047617405.1 Natronomonas sp. | reverse complement strand
ACCCGAGTCGGCGTAGTAGCCCAACACCGCCTGCAGGGCGGTCGGCAGGGCGTCCCGGGCGGCGAGCCAGGCCGCGCTCGCTCGGAGCATCGACCGGTGGTGGGTGGGGCGGGGGCTTTAGCGTGGTGGTGTCCGGCCCCGTAACCGCGGGACGTGTGACGGGTTGAGTAGCAAGACTGATTACACAACCGCAACAGTTGTATTCATGGACGACCGTTACGACGTGGTGATCGCCGGGGCCGGACCGGCGGGGGCGCAGTGTGCCCGTGACCTCGCCGGCCGGGACTACGACGTGCTCGTCCTCGAGACCGAGTCCGAGGAGGAGTTCCCCCGGCAGAGCAACAAATCAACCGCCGGCACCTTCCCGTCGATGATGGCCGCCTTCTCGGTCCCCGACGAGGTGGTGATGAACTTCACCGATACGGTGGTGCTCGAGTCACCGAACAACCACACCGTCCAGGAGCAGGCCGGTGCGGTGATGGACTTCGCCGAGTTCAAGCGGTTCCTGGTGCGTGATGGCCGCGAACGGGGGGCTGACTACCGCTTTGACGCCAGGGTCTCCGCCCCTATCACCGAGGACGGGGACGTTGTCGGCGTCGAATTCAACGGCGACGAGCAGGTCTTTGCCGATATCGCGGTCGACGCAACCGGCCCTTCGGCGCCACTCGCCGGCGAGTTGGGGGTCAGTGACCTCGACCGTGGCCGCCAGGCCATCGGGATCGAGTACGAGTTCGAGGGGGTCTCGGTCGACCACCCTGGCTACGCCGACCTGACGGACTCGATGATGCTCCGACTCGACCACGACCTCGCCCCTGGCGGCTACTCCTGGGTCTTTCACACCGGCGGTGACACCGCGAAGGTCGGGCTCTGTTACATCCAGAACAGCTACCACAGAGACCGTGCCCGCGACGGGATGACGGTCGACGGTTATCTCGACTACTGGCTGGAGACCGACCCGCGGTTCGAGTCCGCCACCAGACTCGAGGGCAAACAACACCGCGGCTCGGCACACATCCAACCGCCCGGCCAGCTCTACACTGACAGCTTCATGGCCATCGGCGACACTGTTCCGACCGTCGACCCGCTGTGGGGCGAGGGGATCCACAAGGGGATGAAGTCGGCGCGCGCAGCGGCCGTGACGGCCGACGCCGCCCTCACCCCCCGCGAGCCCGACACCTCCGCGGCGGCGATGTCCACCTACGCCGACCTCTGGCACAGCGAGGTCGCACCAAAAGCCCGGACCCGCCTGCTGATGACCGAACTGCTCTACTACGTGTCAAACGAGCGTTACGACCAGCTGATGGCGGACCTGAACGCCACCGACCAAGACACCCTCGCGGCAGTCAACGGCGGCAACCCCCTGGCGATGCGCGAGTTGCTGCATCTCTCCGATGTCCCGACGCTCGTCGACTTCGCGCGCGAGCGGCTCGACTACCACCTCCCCACGGGCTCCCCGCGGGCCGCCGTCTCGGCGCTATACAGCGCCCTCCTCGGCCGCCGCTGAGCCGGTAGCTCGCCGGGACGCTCCGACCCGGCAGTGGCACCCGTCCCGCGAGACAGCCGGCCCCTCCGCAACCCTGCCGGCCACCACCGGAAGGGTGCGGTCGGCACACTCCGCGACGGACAGCCGGCTGTCGACGGCGGCCCGCGGCGTGGCGGCTTCGCAATCGGTTTTATTATCGCGGTCATACGAGGCTGTATGAGTCAGGAACTCAGCCCGGAGGATGTACCCCACGCCGGCGGGATGCCGGTGTTTGGCCTCGGCACCTGGGAGAACGACGACCACGACCAGTGCGCCGAGAGTGTCCGGGCTGCCCTGGAGATGGGGTACCGTCATATCGACACCGCACAGGCCTACCGTAACGAGGATGCCGTCGGCGAGGGGATCGCCGCCGCTGATGTCGACCGCGAGGCGGTCTTTCTGGCCACGAAGGTGTGGGTCTCGAACCTCTCCTACGAGGACGTTCACGCGAGTGTCGAACGGAGCCTCGACCAGCTCGGGACGGACTACGTCGACCTGTTGTACGTCCACTGGCCGGCCGGCGACTACGACCCGGGGGAGACACTGCGGGCGTTCGACGAACTGTACGACGACGGCGCCGTCGACCGGATTGGCGTCTCGAACTTCGAGCCCGAACACGTCGAGACGGCCCGCGACCACCTCGACGCGCCGATCTTCGCGAACCAGGTCGAGATACACCCGCTGCTCCCACAGACGGAGCTCCAGGCGTACGCCGCCGAGACCGACCTCGAGTTGGTCGCGTACTCCCCGCTGAAGCGGGGTGCGGTGTTCGACGACCCCACCCTGACCGCGGTCGCCGACGAACACGGTGTCAGCGCCGCACAGGTCAGCCTCGCCTGGCTCCGCGAGA
The DNA here is from genome assembly GCA_047617405.1 of Natronomonas sp. Classification (GTDB taxonomy): domain Archaea; phylum Halobacteriota; class Halobacteria; order Halobacteriales; family Haloarculaceae; genus Salinirussus. The sequence goes on along the minus strand of JBLGCN010000218.1, from coordinate 2,048 downwards.
GAGGGATCACGACCATCCCGAAGGCCACGAGCGAGGCGCACATCCGGGACAACGCCGAGAGCCTCTCGCTGTCACTGTCCGCCGAAGCGGTCGACCGTATCGACGGGATCGACCGCCGGGACCGGCAGGTCCACCCCGACTTCGCGCCACAGGCCTGGGGGTGAGGCGGCGCTCACCCGGCCCCGACACCGCGGGCCGGACGGGGCGGTGTCGGACATGAAGACATATACTCCCCCCCGCATTTAGCCTCGGATATGTCCACCCAGGAGGGGCTCGTCGGCGCGATAAAGATCGACCTGGTCCGTCTTCACGAAACCTGGATGGAGTTCATCTATCCCCGTCAGCGCCGGGCCGAGAACACGGTGCTCGGCAAGTGGACCCCCGACGGCGGCGTAGAGGCCTTCTTTTACCGGCTGTGGGGTACGGTCGGTCTCCCGGTGGTCGGACTCGTCTATCCGTTCGTGTTGGCCGGCTACTTCGTCAGATTCCAGAGCCGCCGCGTGAATGTCACCGCCGAACGGCTCGGTCTCATCGGTGTGGTCCTCCTGTTCGTCCTCCTGTGGGGGGCGCTGTCGGCGGTCGTCCGCTTTGTCGCGCCCGGGAGCTTCGTCTCCGGCGGTGTCGTTGCCGTGCTGGCGGCGAGCGGTGTCGCGGTCCTCGCGGCCGGCCTCTCCTATGGCTTCTGGCAGCTCGGTGGCCGGGTCACGACGGTCCTGCTGGCCTACCCCTTCGCCATGACGGCCATCTTCCTGCCGCCGGTCGTCGCCGCGCTCTACTCGTCGGCGCTGGCCGACGTGGTGCTGTCGGGAACGGACTCGCTTGCGGTCTGGTTCGTCCAGGAGGGGCCGAACCTGCTCGGGCTCACCGACTACCTCGTTGCCGAGTTCGACCTGGAGGGTGTGGCATACGTCCTGCTGTGGTTTGCTGTCGCGGTCCCGCTGGGGTGGCTGCTGGGTGGCGTCGTCGCGCTGGCCGACCTCGTCCGGCCGGCGCCGGGGTGAATGACTGAACGTATTTGGGCGTTCGCCACTAACTCTGTCTGTCCATGAAGTACGACTTCGTCCGCTCGGTCGTCCCGCTCGTCCTCATCGTCGCCGTCGCCACCGTGGCGCTCCCGGCGATGACACCGATGCAGCTGTCGACTGTCATGATGATGGTTCTCCCGTCGATGGTCGTCTTCTCGGTCCTGGCGTTCTTTCTCGGGATGAAACACGGCGAGTTCCGGACGGCGCGGTAACTACAGGACAGTCTCCGGCTCAATGTCCCCGCTACCACCGACGACCAGCGACGCCGCCACGTTCTCGGCGTCGACGCCGACGGCCGGGCCGGTCGCAACCACAGCCGCACCCGCAAGCATCGGCGCGAGGACCCCTGCTGCGAGTGTCCCGGCGACGGACCTGCCGGACCCCGCGAGCGGGGCCCCGAGAGCCACCCGGTCCGTCTCGCCGAGCCCGTGTTCGTCGGCCACGCGCTGTGCGGCCCCGACGAGGTCGCCGTGTGTGTACCCCGCGAGCAGGTCATCGGCCGCCGCCGGCGGGTCCGGCGGCTGCATCGGGTTCTCGCTCCAGCGCTCGCGCTCGAAGTGGGTGACCCCCGAGTCCGCCGGCGGGCCGCCGTAGGCAACGCGTGACGTCCCCGGCGCAGCCTCGTATCTGTCGACCCACCCGTCGGGAAGGACGAACACGCGCCCCTCGACCGCGGCGTCGGGTGCGGGGTCGAGGTCGACGGTCGCACCCACCTGTGCCGCCCCAAGCAGGCCGAGTAGCGGGTCGACGCTGTCCAGCCAGCCCAGCGCCTCCTGGCCCTCGTCGGGTTCCTTCGGCCCGACCGCGACCGTCGCCGTTGCGCCCGCCCGCAGCCCGTAGTGGCGCAGCAGGTTCCCGCTCTTCCAGACGTTCGTACAGACGTCGTCGTACCGGTAATCTGTGGTGCGACCGGGTACCGAGAGCGCAACGCCGTCACGGTCCCTGCCGGCCGCGACGAGGTCCGGGACTGTCTCCATACCGGGTGTTCGCCTGCGCGGCGAAAAGCCCGTCGCGTGGCGGCCG
>JBLGCN010000217.1:0-4440 GCA_047617405.1 Natronomonas sp. | reverse complement strand
TGTCTACGACCTCGGAGGCGAGACGGTCCAGTGGCTCGGTGACGGCGAGCACGAGGAGGCCCCCGAGGCGTTCACACCCGACGGGGAGTGTGTGGTCGGGACCCGGACCCGTGACGCGCTGACCGTTCCTGTCGTCTACGACATAGAGAGCGGTGAGGGCCGGGAGTTCGACCTCCCGGATGGGGTCGCGGCGTTCGGGATGGCCGGCGAGAGCGTCCTTGACGAGGACCGGGTCATCCTCTCCCAGACCACGCCGACGACCCGGCCGACACTGCTGGCATACGACCTGGCGGCCGACGAGGCGGAGACGCTAATCGAACCCGAGTACGGCCCCTTCGAGCCAGACGACTTTGCCGACGCGGAGTATTTGACGGTTCACTCCGACGGCGTGCCCGAGACCCGGCAGGCCGCCGTCGAGCACGACCCCGCCGAGGGGTTGGAGGTCGGCGCGCTACTGTACGATTCGGGAGAGCGCCCCTCGCCGCTGGTGGTCAACCCTCACGGCGGCCCACGGGCCCGCGACGAGAAGCGGTTCGACCTCTACACCCAGGTGCTCGCCGCCCGCGGGTTCTCGGTGTTACAGGTGAACTACCGCGGGTCAACAGGCCGCGGCCGGGGGTTCGTCCGCGCGCTCGACGAGGACTGGGGCGGCGCCGAACAGGGCGATATCGTGACGGTCGCCGAGCACGTCCTCGCGGCACACGACTGGCTGGACAAGGACCGTGTCGCCGTCTTTGGCGGCTCCTACGGCGGCTACTCGGCGTACTGGCAACTGGTCCAGTACCCTGACCTGTACGACGCCGGTGTGGCGTGGATTGGGCTGACCGACCTCGCCGACCAGTACGAGAACACGATGCCACACTACCGGACGGAGCTGATGGAGAAGTACCTCGGCACGCCCGAGGAGCACCCCGACCGCTACGAGGAGCGGTCGCCGGTCACCCACGCCGAGAACCTCGCGGCGCCGCTGCTGATGGTCCACGGCGTCAACGACCGTCGTGTTCCGGTCTCCCAGGCACGTCTCTTCCGGGAGGCGCTGGAAGGACTCGGGTACGACGAGGGCGAGGACGGCGACTTCGAGTACCGCGAACTCGGCGCGGAGGGCCACGCCTCCTCCGACCAGGCACAGAAACTCCGGATGTTCCGGCTGCTCGACGACTTTCTACAGCGGCGCGTCGGCACTGCCCGGGCTGTCGAGGCGGACGACTGAGGCGGGATATCCGCGCGGCGCCGGCACGCGCTTGACCGTCCTACCCGAGGAGGACGGTGACGTTCCAGGCCGTGACGAGGAGACCGGCGACGACCAGCGCGAGCGGGACGGCCACCCGGCCGGGCGTCCGAGCCGCCGTCCAGAGGGCGAAACAGACGCCGATGAACAGCAGTTTCACGAGGAGAAAGCCGGCGACCCCGCCGCCTGCGAGCGCGGAGAGCGCGAGCGGCCCCGCCTCCGCCGCCGAGTCCACCCGAAGCCCGGCAATCGTCGTCACAGCGTCACCGACACCGTAGAACAGCACGGCCGCTCCCCACAGGAGTGTCTGTCTCTCGCGGACCCCACCCGACAGCAGCCCCATCGCCGGTATATGTTGTTAAGCGGATAATAAGGTTACGGGCTCACAGCACGAGCGCCAGCAGCAAGGCGGCGACGAACACGGCCACAAAGAGCAGGAGAAAGTCGACCACCGGTGAGATGACCCCCGCGGACTCCCGAACAGAATCGCCGGCGGTCGCCCCTTCCTCGGACTGTGCACGGGCCATAGCCGTACTGGCTGATACTGCCACTTAGATGTACACCCCCGAGTATCAGTGTTGGATCCGGGGTCGGCGGCCGGCGACCGCTCACTCCGCCGGGTCCCCGGGGTCGGCCGGACCGCCGGTGTCGTCCTGGCTCTCGGGCGCGAGCCACCGGCCGAGGCCGGCGAGCAAACTCACCGTCAGGTAGCCCAGCGCGACCAGGACGACCGTCCAGGGTAGCAGTATCGCGAGGACGTCCGGGACGACCGGGTCACCGTAGTCCTGGACGACCCGCTCGAGATACAGCGCCGTGAACCCGAGCAGGACGGCGACGCTGGCACCGACGCGTCTGACCGTCCGCCGGAGGGCGTTCGAGGACACGGATACGCAACTGAGTGAGCGCGGATAAATAGCTGGCGGGTCGGGGGCAGGAGCCGTCGACGGCCGCCGTGACTACCCGGTCCATCGCTCCGGCCAGACGCCTGCGGCACGCATCCCGGGTTCGGCGCCTGCGTCGCGCAGCAGCCCGCGGAGCGCCGCGGGCTCGATACCCCCGAAGGAACCGGCCGCGACGCGCTCGACGAGCAGCGCGGCGAGGACCGTGTGGGTCCGGACCGACCGGGGGTCGGCCTTGTCCAGCGTGTCCGCCCGGGTGTGTGTCCAGCCCCGCTCCCAGACCCCATCCTCGCCGGGGCGGCTACTGTGTAACTGGAGTGCGGGGATACCCCGCCGGAGAAACGGCCAGTGGTCGCTGTACGGGTGGGGCTGCTCGCCGACGGCGACCGGGTCCGGGACCTCGTCGGCAACCCTCTCGACGGTTTCGCGGAGGTCCTCGCTCCCGTGGGTGACCGCCCTGAGGTCACGGAACCGGCCGGCTCCGTCGACGTTGACGACCGCCCGTACCCGGTCGGTGTCGACTGACTCCGCCAGGGCCTCGGCGCCGAGCAGGCCGACCTCCTCACACCCCACCGCGGCCACCTCGACCCGGCGGTCGAGACTCACACCGACGAGTGCGCGGACCGCGCCCACCATCGTCGCCACGCCACAGCCGTTGTCGAGCGCCCCTTCACCGACGTCGTGGGCGTCGTAGTGTGCCACCAGCAACACCGCCTCGTCGGTGTCGGGGCCGAGCGTCGCACGGACGTTCTGGCTCTCGCCGGCCTCGGTGGTGGCGTCGACACCGAGGCTGGCCTCGGCTCCGCGGTCGGCGTAGCGACGGAGCCACTCGCCGGTCTCGTGGGAGACGCCGACGGCGGGCGTGTTGGCCTCCTCGCCAAAGCGTAACGCCCCGGTCGGCGGGAGCTGGCCCGGCCGGTGGCTGGCGAAGACCACCGCACGCGCCCCCGAGTCGGCGGCGTGACCACACTTCTCCATCCGGTGGACATGCCGGTCGGCGTCGGGCGGGGTCGCGGTGCTGACGACGGCGACCCCACCGTCGACCCCCTCACAGTCACCGGGTGTTCCGTGGCCGGCGTCCACGAGTTGACCGGTCACGTCGGCCGGCGGCGAGTACGGCAGGGCAACCGCCTCGAACGACCGGGCCGGGTCGGTGTCGACCGAGAGCCGTGTCCCCCCGCGGGTCCAGCGTTGCATCCCGAAGGGCTCGATACGGGTGTCGAGGCCCGCCGCTTCGAGGGCCTCACGAACCCGCTCGGCGGCGTGGCGCTCGCCGGGGTGGCCGCCAAAGCGCTCGGTCGCGGCGAGGTCGGTCAACAGTTCCCAGGGCGCGTCGTCGCGCCAGGCGCGCCCGAGTGTGTCGTCGTCCATACCGGGCCGACGGCCGATGGGTCAAAAACGCTGTCGTCGGCCGAAGGAACTGCCCCCTCAGGAACGACCCACGCCCGTCCGGCCCTCACGGCGGACGGTCGCCGACGAGAAAGTCCGCGACGACCCGGGCGGTCGCCCGGCGGACTGTCTCGCTGGCGGTCGACTTGTCGACCCCGAGTGAGTCGGCGAGCTCCGCAAGGGTACACCCCCGGGGCACCTCGAAGTAGCCCTGTCGCCGTGCGGCGGTCAGACACTCCCGCTGGCGGTCGGTGAGTAGCGCCCCGTCCGCCTCCGTGTGGACGACCGACAGCAGGTCGTACTCCCGGCCAGCCTCGTCGAGCCCCGCCCCGAACGCCTCGAACTGCTCGCGGGTGGCAGTCAGGTCGAACTCCATCTTGCCGTCCTCGACGACAACCGGGAACTCCGGAGGGAGCGAGGACCGCCAGAGGAATTCATAGAGGCTCTGCTCGGCGGTTTCGTACTGTGCGATGGTCCGTTCCTCGCTCGCGTACACCCTGTCGTACGCGACGATGTCGGGATGACCCCGAATCGTGTCGGCGACTGGCCGAGCGCTTTCGGCCCTGACCTCGCCCAACTCCAGCGCCCGCCCCTCCCTGGGGACGCCGGTGAGTAGCCGGAGTGTCGCGTCCGGGAACGACCGCGACACCTGCCCGACCCAGACATCGTCGGACACTGTCATCCGGAAGCGGGCGCGGATCACGCCGACCGCTCCCGGGGCTGCATCCGGCACACCCACATAGATGGCTATCTCCACCCCGGGCGGAATAAATGATTTGACGCCTGCAAGTACGGTTAGTGTCGATGTCCCCGACTTTCGTGTCCGCGGTCAGCCGTCGCTCCGGTACCAGAGTGTTGCCCCGTACACCGAGCCGACGACGACCGAAGCGATGAGCCCGAGCACGATGGCAAACGCGAGATAGC
>JBLGCN010000216.1:0-4443 GCA_047617405.1 Natronomonas sp. | reverse complement strand
GGGAACGCGGAGTTCGACGGCTCCCAGACGATCGGCCCGCTGTTGACCAGTGACGGCCCGCTGACGGTCCTCAAAAACGACGAGGTCGACTCGCTCATCCAGCAGGCACAGAGCGAGCCGGACCCACAGGCCCGCGAGCAGACCCTCCAGGAGTGTAACCAGTTGCTGCACGACCTGGCGCCGTGGGTGTTCCTCCACCAGCAGTTCAGCGTCTACGGCACCGCCAGCGACATCCAGTGGGAGCCCCGCCCGGACGAACTCATCGACCTCTGGACCGTCTCGCAGAACTGACACAGTAGTAATGTCGCTCGGCCGACTGGCTATCACGCGGAGTTTGCAGGGGCTCGGCGTCGTCTGGGGTGTGATTACCGTGGTGTTCGCACTCAGGTTCGTCACGCCCGGGAGTGTGATCAACGCGGTTGCGCCGCTGGACGCCACCCAGGAGACCCGGCAGGCGATCGCCGCCGAACTCGGCCTCAACCAGCCGATCTACGTCCAGTACGGCCAGTATCTCGCCGACCTGGTGCAGGGCGACATGGGTTTTTCCTACGTCAAGGGTCTCGCGGTGTCGCGGATGGTCTTCGAGCGGGTGCCGGCGACGCTCGAACTCGCCCTCGCCGCGACTGTCGTTGCTATCGTCCTCTCGATCCCGCTTGGCGTGCTGAGTGCCACCCGACGCAACTCCCCGGTCGACTACGGGGCGACACTGTTCTCGCTGGGGGGGATCAGCACGCCGAACTTCTGGCTGGGGATCATGCTAATCCTGGTCTTTGCGGTCCAGTTCGACGTCTTCCACACCAGTGGCCGCGGCGTGACCTCGGTTGGGGTGGCGGCCGCACTGGTCGGCCCGGAGCCCTTTTTCGGAACGCTGCTCGAGTGGCTCTCCTACATCACCCTGCCGGCCATCGCCCTCGGGACATACTTCATGGCGCTGGTCACCCGGCTGACCCGGTCGGGGATGCTCGACGAACTCGGGAAGTCCTACGTCAGGGCGACCCGTGCGAAAGGCGCCCCGGAGAGTCTGGTCAGATACAAACACGCGCTGCGGAACACGCTCATCCCGGTGATCACGGTACTCGGCCTCCAGCTCGGCACCCTGATCGGCGGGGCAGTCATCACCGAGGCCGTCTTCTCGTGGCCGGGGCTGGGGACGCTGGTCATCCAGAGTATCAACCTCCGTGACTGGCCGGCGCTACAGGGCTGTCTGATCGTTATCGGGGCGGCCTTCGTCATCGTGAACATCGTTGTCGACATCATCTACGGCTACCTCGACCCGCAGGTGGTGTACGACTGATGGTCTCCCCGCGGGTCCTCCGGAACCTGAAAAAGGAGTTCCGGAACAGCCTGCTCCCGAAGGTCGGGCTACTGCTGGTGGTCGTGATCGTCCTGGTGGCGGTGTTTGCACCCCTGATCGCGCCACACGACCCGACCGCACAGAACCTCAACCAGACCGAACTCCCGCCGGTCGGGTTCAGCAAAATCGTCAACGAGACCACCGCACAGCTGGTCGACGGTGAGGTCCAGACCGTCACCAACGTGACGACCATCGACGCAAAGCTGTCACACCCGCTGGGGACCGACGGACTCGGGCGTGATATGCTCTCGCGGGTGATGTACGGCGCCCGCACGTCGCTGCTGGTCGGCGTCCTGGGGACGGTGCTGGCGGTGGTGGTCGGTGTCCCCGTCGGGCTCGTTGCGGGGTACAGGGGTGGGACCGTCGACGACGCGCTGATGCGGGTCGCCGACGTCAGCCTCGCCTTCCCCTCGCTCGTGCTCGCGGTCGCGCTGATCGGGCTGTGGGGCCGGGCGACCGTCCCGATCCCGGACCCCTTTGTAGCGGCAGGGCTGGCGTCAGGGATGCCCCCCTCGACGACACTCCCGATAACGGTGGTGGTCGTCGTCGGGCTGGTGAACTGGGTGTGGTTCGCCCGCGTCGCCCGCGGGGAGGCGCTCTCGTTGCGCCAGCAGGAGTACGTCAAGGCCGCCCGGGCGCTGGGCGCCGGGGATACCCGGATCATCGGTCGGCACGTCCTGCCAAACGCCATCACCCCGATCATCGTGCTCGGGACGGTCCAGATCGCGGCGATCATCCTGCTCGAGAGCGCGCTGTCCTTTCTCGGGTTCTCGGGGACGACCCTCTCCTGGGGGTTTGACATCTCTCAGGGCCAGGACTACGTCTCCTCGGGACAGTGGTGGATCGCGACGATGCCCGGGCTCGCGATCATGCTGGCGGTCATCGGGATCAATCTGGTCGGGGACTGGCTCCGGGACGCGCTGGACCCGGACATCGAGGGGGAGGGTGGCACATGAGCCGCGAGACCGGGGCCCAGCGCCAGCCGCCGGCCGGTGTGGACACGCTGTTGTCTGTCCAGAACCTCTCGACTCGGTTTTTCACCGAGGAGGGGCAGGTGAACGCCGTCGAGTCCGTCTCCTTCGACGTCCGTGACAACGAGATCCTCGGCATCGTCGGCGAGTCCGGGTCGGGCAAGTCCGTGACCGCGCTGTCGCTGATCGACCTCGTGGAGTCGCCGGGCCGGGTCACGGCCGGTGAGGTCTGGTACCGCGAGCCCGACCTCGCCGAGGAGTACCGCGGGGACGACTCGGTTGCCGTCGACGGCGACCATATCGACCTCCGGACCGTCTCCGAGCGCGTCCGCCGGGGGCTCCGGGGGCCATCCTTCAGCATGATCTTCCAGGACCCGATGAGTAGCTTCAACCCCTCGCTGACCGTCGGCGAGCAGATCGCCGAGGCCGTCGAGGTCCAGCGCCGGGCCAGTTCCAACCCCCGGTCGACCCGGTCACGGACCCAGGGGTACGGCCTTGGCCGCTTCTTTGTCGACACGCTCGTGCCCGGCCGCGGGTACGTCACCGAGCCGAGCACGGAGCGGGCGGTCGAGTTGCTCGAACAGGTCGGCATCCCCGACCCGGCCGAGCGCGCCGAGGAGTACCCCAGCCAGTTCTCCGGCGGGATGCTCCAGCGGGCGATGATCGCCCAGGCACTGGCCGGCGAGCCCGACCTGCTGGTCGCCGACGAGCCGACGACGGCGCTGGACGTCACCATCCAGGCGCAGATCCTGAATCTCCTCCGGGACATCCAGACCGACCGGGGGATGAGTATCGTCCTGATCACCCACGACCTGGGGGTGATCGCCAGGATGTGTGACCGGGTCTGTGTCATGTACGCCGGCGAGGTGGTCGAGCGGGGCAGCCTGGACGACGTCTTCGACAGCCCGGTCCACCCCTACACCCAGGGGTTGCTGGGGTCGGTCCCGGACCTACAGGACCCACAGCCACGGCTCCAGCCCATCGAGGGCAACGTCCCGAGCCTGGTCGACGAGGAGATGGGTGACCGGTGTTACTTCGCGGACCGGTGTCCAAAGGCGATGGAGGCCTGTCTCGAGGAGCCCCCCGAGCGGGATGCCACAGGGGGCAGCGAACACCGGGCGAAGTGTGTCCTGACCGACCGGGAGTACTCCCCGGCCGAGGCGCTCCCGGACGACTACTTCACCGACGGGGGTGGCGAGGATGGGTGACGGGGCGCCGCTGGTCGAGGTGGAAGGGCTGGAGAAGTACTACTACGAGCAGGACTCGGTGCTCGACCGGCTGCTGGGCCGTGAGCCGGTGAGTGTCAAGGCCGTCGACGGTATCAACTTCGAGATCTACGAGGGGGAGACCCTGGGCCTGGTCGGCGAGTCCGGCTGTGGCAAGTCGACGACCGGCGAAACCCTGCTACGGTTGCGGGAGGCGACCGAGGGGCGGGTGCGCTTCGACGGCGAGGAGCTGTTCGAGATGGGCGACGGCGACCTCACACAGTTCCGCCGGCGGGCTCAGGTGGTCTTTCAGGACCCCTTCTCCAGTCTCGACCCACGGATGACCGCCGGCGAGATCATCACCGAACCGCTGGATATCCACGGTATCGCCGGCCGCGCGGAGCGCCGCGAGCGGGCGGTCGACCTGCTCGAACGGGTCGGGCTCTCCGCCGACCAGGTCGACCGCTACCCGAACGAGTTCTCCGGCGGCCAGCGCCAGCGGATCGGGATCGCTCGCGCGCTCGCACTCGAACCCGACTTTATTGTACTCGACGAACCCGTCAGCGCGCTGGATGTCTCCGTCCAGGCACAGGTGCTCAACCTGCTCGAGGACCTCCAGGCTGAGTTCGACCTCACGTACCTCTTTATCGCCCACGACCTGAGCGTCGTCCGACACATCTCCGACCGGGTGGCCGTGATGTATCTCGGCGAGGTCGTCGAGACCGGCACGGTCGAGGACATCTTCGAGAGCCCCGCCCACCCCTACACCCAGGCGCTACTCGAGAGCGTTCCCCGGGCGAGCACCGACGAACAGGGCCGCCGGGTCGACGCCCTGGAGGGTGACGTTCCCTCGCCGCGGGACCCGCCGGCGGGCTGCCGGTTCCACACCCGCTGTCCGTACGCCCGCGAGGCC
>JBLGCN010000215.1:0-4457 GCA_047617405.1 Natronomonas sp. | reverse complement strand
CGAGCCCCGCCCCCCGGTAGGCGGCCCGGACGGCGACCCGTTCGACCTTCGCGTGGCTGTCGACCTCGCGGAGTCGGGTGGTCCCGACCGGCCGCCCGTCCTCGCGGTCGTATACGACGACGTGGAAGGCGTCAGCGTCGCGGCCATCCATCTCCTCAGCCTCGGAGACACCCTGCCCTTCGATGAAGACTGCGCGCCGGACGGCGTGTGCGTCGGCGATGGCTCCGTCCCCTGGAACCGTGCGGACGTCGTATGTGGTCACGGCGGTCGGTGCGTCCGGCACAGACAAAAACGACCCGAAGGCGGGCGGCCCGGCAGAGTACCCACTCCGGTCGGTGACGGACCTGTTGACTGTGCCTGGGCGTCGGGTGTGTGAGGTAGCAGTCCGTCCCGCACGCCCGGACACGAACACAGCGCAGGGCAGCGGCCGTAGGTAGGTCTGCAAGACAATACAATCGTGACGAACTGGGCGGTTGTATCGCCGTTCCGGACGCTCAGCCGCCGTCGGGCTGGTAGTTGGGTGCCTCGTCGGTGATGACGACGTCGTGTGGGTGGGATTCCTGTTGGCCGGCCGAGGAGACGCGGACAAACTCCGCACGCTGTTTGAACTCGGGAACGGTCTCGGCGCCGACGTACCCCATGCCGGACTGCATCCCGCCGACGAGTTGGTGGAGTTCCTCCTCGACAGGGCCCTGGTACGGGGTGGCGGCCTCGACCCCCTCCGGGACGAAATCGTCCTCGGTGTCGTCCTTGAGGTAGCGGTCGCCGCCGCCGGACTGCATCGCGCCGACCGAGCCCATGCCGCGGTACTGCTTGTATTTTTTGCCGTTCATCGTGATCACACGACCGGGTGCCTCGTCGGCGCCGGCGAAGTACGAGCCGAGCATGACCGCGTCGGCGCCGGCGGCGATAGCCTTGATCGCGTCCCCGGAGTACCGGATACCGCCGTCGGCGATGACGGGCACGTCGTGCTCGCTGGCGACATCGGCGACCTGTGCGACCGCGGAGATCTGGGGCATCCCCGCGCCCGTCACGACGCGGGTCGTACAGATCGACCCCGGGCCGATACCCACCTTGACACCGTCGGCGAAGTCGACGACCTCACCGGCAGCCTCGCGGGTCCCGATATTGCCGACGACAACATCAGCCGCAACCTCCGCCGCGATATCCCGGGCGCTCTCGATTACCTCACGGTTGTGCGCGTGTGCACAGTCGATGAAGATGATATCCGCGCCGGCCTCGTCGACGGCGCCGGCACGGTCGACCTCGAAGGGGCCAACAGCGGCGCCAACCCGGAGGTGACCGTCCGCGTCCCGGGCGGCCTGGTCGTACTCCCGACGCTGGAGGATACCGGCCATTGTCACCAGCCCGACGAGCCGGTTGTCGCCGTCGACAACCGGAACACGCTCGACCTTGTGTTCGTACATCAGTTCGAGCGCCTCCCGGGGTGTGACCGTCTCGGGGACGGTGACCACCTCGTCAGTCATCGCCTCGCGGACGGCGTCGGCGTCGCCGACCTCCAGGTACGGCCGGATGTCGGTGCCGGAGATGATCCCGAGCACCTCGTCGTCGTTGCTGACGACCGGGGCACCGGAGACGCCCCGGCGGTCCATCATCTCGTCGACCTCGCGGACGGTCTGGTCGGGTTCGGCGGTGACGACGTCCCGGATGATCAACTCGTCGACCCGCTTGACGCGTTCGACCTCGGCGACCATCTGGTCGACAGTCATGTTCCGATGGAGCACGCCCAGCCCGCCCTGACGGGCCATCGCGACTGCCATCTCGCTCTCGGTGACGGTGTCCATCGCCGCCGAGACGACGGGGATCGTGAGCTTGACGTTCTTCGACACCCGGGCAGTCGTGTCCGCCTCGTCGGGTTCGACGTGACTCTCTTTTGGTCGCAGAAGGACGTCGTCGAACGTCAGCGCCTCGGGTACGCGGAGTTTCTCCGAGAACGGTCCGGAGTTGTTTGCCATGTAAACTGTCAGCCGGCTGGTTTCAAAAGCGTTGCGAGACGAGCCCGGGACCGGGCCACAGCCGACCCGCCCTCGCTCGGTTGTGACCGGTGCCACCGGATACCGGTTGAGTGTCGGGTGGCAGCCGAGGGTATGAGTGTGGTGACCGGTGTCGCACAATGTTTTTATCAGCATACCGAATAGTTACTCGTATGCACTCCGTCACCCCCATCGGCGGCAGCACCGCTCTCAAGCGCGCGGCCAGCACGCGGACAGACAATACACACGCGATGGGGAACACATTCGGCGCGGAGTGTGCCTTTCCTTTCCGGACGGAGACGTGGGTGCGGACGGGGGCGCCCACGCACGCTCATCGGAGGCACCATCCCCCACAGGCCACGGGGTACGGCCGTCCGTAGCGTATGAGCAGTTCCCGACACCCGGTCGCCCTCTCCATCGAGCAGCAGGTGGGTGGTTCGACCAGGCTACTCGCGGTCGTGATGCTCCTCCCGCTCGTGGACGGTATCTTCCCCGCACTCGTCCTCGCGGGTGCCCTCGACAGTGTCGCCGGTATCCTTGAGGTCGGTCTGTTGGTCTTTGGCGGCAGCGCCACGGTTGCGGTCGTGCTCGCGGAGATGGACGGGAGCCCGGTCGAGCGCGCCCGGTCAGTACTATTTGTGGGGGTTGCCCTCGTCGCCCTTGCGGTCGTCGAGGCCGCGCTGGCGCCGACGCTTGCGAGTCTCCTGGATCTCGTGGTCTTCGAACGGTTCGCGGCCGTGGTGATCCTCGCTGTGGCGGCGGCGACTGCCAGCGCCCGCGTCGGGGAGTATCTCCCCCGGCCGGCAGTGGTCGTCGCGCTGGGCGCCCTGGCGAGTCTCGACCTCGCCGGCGCGACGCTGGCCGTACAGGTCGACCCCGAACTGCTCGTGCGGGCCGGCGCCGCTGCGGGCGTCGGGGTGGCCGTCGCCGCCGGCACGGCCCTTGCGAGCCCGGTGCTCCAGGGTCTGGTCGATATCGACCGCTTTCGCTTCGGGAGTGCGGTCGCGCTCGGTGTACTCGGTCTGTCCGTGGCCGGTCTCGTCCCGAGTGAGGCCCCGCTGGCGTTGGCCGTGCTTGCGGTGACCGCGCTGCTCGCGCTGGACCCCGACGAGCGGACGGTCGACCGATACCGGCCCGACGATGTCGACCTCACGACCGCGCTGTCCGGGAGTGGAGCCGACGACGGTGGCGACCACGACGGTGGCCCAGTCCCCGAAACCGTCGCAGCCGACAGCGGCGGGACCGACGGCGACACCGACGCGGTGTCGACCCCGGAGTCGGAGGTCTACGGGGCCAGCACGGCCGCAAAACTCCGGCGCGAGGGGAACGCTTAGGAGTCAGAAGGTGTATTTGTAGGTATGGCCGAGAACCGCGTGGTTCAGGGACGGATGGTGACACCCGAGTCGCTGGCGGAACTGATCGAGGGCGAGGACGTGATGGACGCCGAACCGATCCGCGACGCCGACCGCTCGTGTCCGGACTGTGGCGGGGACGTTCTGCAGGTCGGGTATATGCCGTCGGTGATGGCGTTTGTCACCGGCTGGAAGTGCCAGGAGTGTGACTGGAGCGACACGGACCGGGAGTGATCGAAATCCCTTTACTCCGGATAGTGTAACTGACAGCTGCGGGCTCGTGGCCTAGTCCGGGAAGGCGGCTGACTCCAGAGGCTACGGCGCCCGGGACGACACTCCAGCTGATATACTGAGCGCGTGGCTGATCACCGCGTGCCTTGATGACCCTCTGGAGTACCGAGGCGCTACCGGAGATATCAGCCGATCGGGGGTTCAAATCCCTCCGAGCCCATACCACTCGCTTCGCTCGTGGCAAAACCGCACGACGGCGGGCCGGTGCATTTTCGTGATACCAGCAGTGCCAGCAACGCTTGCCGCTAACACCCCGTTACGATGGACTGGTATCAAACGGACTTGTCACCCCGATGGTCACACAGGTGCGCTGTCTGTGGATTTCACTACTATCCTTGTGCACTTAAAAGCGGGGTCGAAATAAAAAAGAAGCACATCATTCTTAAGCACAGGTTATCCTGCTTTCTCTTCTGAGAGGCCAATATACCACACACGCGCGCGGTATATCAAACTGGAAGCAAAAAGTTTAAACCCGCGGGCCGTGTTGTAATAAGTGAAGGCAGTTTTCTGCGTGATTGTTCTGCGCGTGAGCAGAGCCCTCTGCCTTTGACTCGCATACCTGCCCAAATCAAGATTATGACATACGCTAAAAGTGCTACAGAGACACATCTCCGTCGAAATACTTCTCCGACTGAAAGCGTTCAGATGCATCTTAGTGACGCGCTGACAAGTGCACTACAAGAGGCTTCCAGTACGGTGATTCAGGCACCCACCAGTGCCGGCAAGACGTACACGGTCAGTACCACACAGTGGAGGGAACGTCCAGATGTCACCGGGGGAAAGCCGGTTGTCGTATTGGAGCCGACAACAGACGCCCGGG
>JBLGCN010000214.1:0-4464 GCA_047617405.1 Natronomonas sp. | reverse complement strand
GAGGAACTGGATGTTGGCCTGCAGCGCCCGGACGAGGATCATCGGCAGGACGCTGGCGTAGATGAGTTTGACGGGGTACCGGCCGCGAGCCCCCTTCACACGGGTGTTCGAGAGGGGGATCTCGACGCGGACGGACTCGGCGTAGACGACCACGACGAAGATGCCGACAGTGGTCAGGATCGGGATGATACTCCCCGCCCCGATGAGCAGGGCGTTGACACCCGAGGGTGTCAGGATCGGCGGGAACGAGACCGCGCCGGTGATGATCCCGACCCAGGTGGTGAGGATACCCGGCTCGGCACTGGCCGCCGCCGTGATGCCGGGGATCTGGAAGACCCCGCCGAGCAGGCTCTGGCTGACGCCGGCGATGATGAACAGACCGATTCCGGAGCCGACGCCCCACTTGCTGACAACCTCGTCCATGAACAGGATAAGGATCCCGCCGGCGAACACCTGGGCGAACATCAGCCACTGGACCCCGAACGTGCCGATGCCCAGCGAGGCCGCGACGGCCTCACTCGCCGGCAGGAACTCGCCGGCAAAGACCATCGGCAGCCCCGTCAGGATACACATCATGACCACCAGCAGCTTCTGGAGCCCTTGGTAGAGCACCTGGTCGCGGGGGTTGTTCTGGGTGTCCAGTCCGAGCAGGTCGGCACCGCCGAGCAACTGGAGCACGATGCTCGCTGTGACAATCGGGCCGATCCCCAGCTGTAGGATTGTCCCCTGGCCGCCGGCAAGTATCGACCGGAACTGACCGAAAACCTCGCTTCCCTGGCCTTCGAGGCCAAAGAGAAAGACGTTCGTCAGGAAAAAGTACAGCACCAGGACGCCCGCGGTCCAGCCCAGCTTGCGCTGAAACGGGATGTGTCCCTCCGGACGCCGGACGGAGGGCATCCGGGTGAGTACCGGTTCGGCGGTGTCCTTCCAGCTCATCGTTACTCTGTCTCGGGTTCCTCGTCTGTATCGCTTTCGGCTTCGTCCTCGGCCCGCTCCTTGCCGCGTGTCGAGAGCTCGGCCGCCCCGCCTGCCCCCTCGAGTTTCTCGCGGGCTGTCCCGGAGAAGGCGTCGGCGACAACCTCGAGTTCACCGCGGACCTGACCGGCCCCGAGCACCTTTACCGCGTCAACCTCGTGGCCGTCCTCGACGACATCGCGGGCGTCGACACGGTACCCCGTGTCGGTCTCCTCTGCGTCGCCCTCGGCGGCCAGCACGGCCGCGTCCTCGTCGAGTTCGCGGACATCGACAGTCGCGACGTCGTCCTGTACCTTCTCGGGCCGTGAGAAGCCGGACTTGCCGAGCGGGTCGTGGTTGTGAAACTCGTGTTTGTCACGGCCGGCCGCGCCGCGGCCGCCGCGGTGGCCGGCACCCCGCCGGTTCTTGTGTGAGCCGCCGCCGTGCGTGCGCGAGCCACGCTGTCGCTTTTTCTTGTTAGTCATTATCGCATCGCCTCCAACAGCCCGTCGATCTCCGCGGTCTCGTGGGGGCCTAACTGGCCGCCCTCGATCACGGGCTTTTTGATGCCGTCGTGACCGCCACGCGGCGGGTGCAGGCGCAGTGTCGGCGAGAGCCCCTGCTCCTGCAGGGTGGTCTCCTCGCCGACCAGCGCCGCCGCCAGCGCGTCGACATCGTCGTAGTCGGTGTGCTCGGCGACCCACTCCTCGTCAATCTCCGCGGTCCCCTCCGCAGGGTCGCCCCGGCGCCGCAGCAACTCGGCGACAGTGTCGGCGCTTGGCTCGCCATGGGCAACCACGTCGTTGACCTTTGTGACCATCCCCTCGTAGGTCGGGGTCTCAGGAACGAGCGTCGCGTGGTTGACACGGCCGACGTTCAGCATCTCCAGCGTGTCGACCACGTCGCCGCTGACGTCGACCTCACCGCGAAGCTGGACGACGGCCTTCATTCGATCACCTCGCGTTCCTCAAAGGCACGCTGGGGGACCCGGGCCTCGGCGGTCTTCTGGAGGGCGTTGAACGTCGCCTTTGCGAAGTTGACCGTGGTCCGGGTGTTGCCCGACGACCGGGTCCAGATGTCCTCGATACCCGCGAGTTCGAGTACATTCCGGACGGTCTCCCCGCCCGCGAGCCCGAGCCCGCGCGGCGCGGACCGGAGTTCTACCTCGACGGACCCCGCCTTCCCGGTGGTCCGTAACGCGACCGTGTGGGGGCGGCCACAGCCACACTCCCACGACCCACAGCCCCGGGAGACGTCGATCAGATTCAGCTTCCCGATCTCGATGGCCTTCTGGATCGCGCCGCCGACCTGGTCGTCGCGCCCCTCGGCGTAGCCAACCAGCCCGTCACGGTTGCCGACGACGATGACGACGCGGAACTTCACCCGCCGTCCGGAGTCGGTCATCCGCTGGACCATGTTGATATCGAGTACTTCGTCCTCCAGGTCGGGGACGAGCTGGTCGACCAGTTCGGGTTCCTTCAGCGGCAGGCCGGCGTTCAGCGCGTCCTGCATCGAGTCGATCTCGCCGTCGGCCACCTTCCGGCCGAGCCGCGTCTGTGGTTCCCATCCGTCTGCGCTCATAGTTCCTCCATGATTCGTTCGCGTGTTTCGTCAAAGTGGTCTGGCAGGTCGGTCGCGTCGAAGTCGCCGCCGTAGAGGCCGTCCTGTTGGTCGGCGTACTCGGCGATATGCTCGCCACGAGTACGGGACCAGTCGGCCAACACGTCGTCGTTGTGTGGGACCTCCAGCCCGGCGTCGATCACACCTTCCTGTACTGCGAAGACCTTGCTCCCCGGCGTCGGGGAGTTCAGCCCGATGTCGAGCACCGCAGCCTCGAGCCCGGCCTCGATGGCGCGTTTCCCCGCCAACAGGCCGGTCAGGTAGGCCGCGGGCATATTAGCCGTCGGGGCCGCCCAGCCGTACTCCTCGAGGTTACTCGACACTGCACTCGCTATCGTGTTGTCGCCCCCGGGGCCGGTAGTCACCAGCTGCGCCCTGACGTGTCTGTTGCTCTTCCGAGCAACTAGCCGCGGTTTGCCGGATTTCAGCAGGCGCAACCGCTGATGGTAGTTTGTCCGGCCCTCGCGGCGACGCCGCAAGGGTACCGTGTAGCGTGGTCCTGTTGCCATTATGAATCACCGTAGGTTTCGTCGATGAACCGCTCCATATCCGCGACGGAGTCGAACTCCCCGCCCCCGGCCTTGTTGTACAGGTCACGGTAGGCGCTTCGCGGAAGGTCGCCCTCGTCGCGTAACTCCTTGAGCCGCTCGCGCTGTGCCCGGATCCGTGACTGCCAGTCCTCCTTCGGGTCCTGACGGGCACCCGCCTTCCCCCGGCGCGAGCCGGGACCGGTCTGGTGGCCGTAGGCGCGTTTCTGCTGGCGCTCGCGGGCCTGCCCGCGGGAGTTGCCCCCGGGCTCGTCGGCCCTGACCGCACCCTCGTCGACCAGCTCGCGGATGTCCTCGCGGGTGATCGCCTCCGCGATGTCACCCTGCCGGTCGGGGTCGAACCAGACCTTGTTCTCGCCGACATCCAGCACGTCCGAGGCGAGCCGTTTCTGCGCGCTCAGGTCGGTCACTGTTCCACCTCTACCTCCTCGTAGGTCGGATTGAGGACGCGAACCCCGCGCTCCTCGGCCTCGTCCTCGATGCGCTCTCGCTTGCGACCGCCGACCGTCGAGGCGATCCGTACCGCCTCCCGGTCGCCGTCGACACCCTCGAGGTCGTCGACGTTGTGGACCCGCACCTCCTCGAAACCCGAGGGGTGCAGGCCACGCACCGCCGTCGGCGAGCGAAAGCCCGCCTGGACGGTGTCGCCTTTGCCCTTGACCCCGCGGCGCTGCTTCGAGAGCTGACCGCGTGGCCGGCGCCAGGAGGTCGACACCCGCTTTTTCATGTGGTGGTCCTGCCGGTTGAACTTGGGCGTGGAAACCCGGCGGCGCTGGGTGAGCAGCCGTTCGGCGTTCTCATCCAGGTCCGGCGTCTTGTCGGCCAGCCCACGGGGGCGCAGTTCCGTCTCGACGCCCTCTGTCTCCTCGACAGGCTCCTCCTCCTCGACCTCGGCCTCGACCTCCTCGCTGACCTCGAGGTCGCCGACGTCGGCCTTGATCCGGGCGGCCAGGGCCATCCCGACACCGTCGACATCGGCCAGGCCGTCCTGGCTCGCGCCGCGGATGTCGGCGACAGTCTCGTAGCCGGCCTCCCGGAGCGTCTCCGCCTTCGCGTCGCCGACACCGCTGATATCCGTCAGGTCCTCGACCGCCGGCGTCTCGGTCTCGGTGTCCGCAGCCTCCGCCTCCGTCTCGTCGCCCTCGCCGTCGGCCTCCGACTCCTCACCGTCGGCCTCCGGTTCCTCGACATCCCCGGCAGTTTCCTCGTCGACGTCGACTTCGCCGACGTCGGCCTCGATCCGGGCGGCCAGGGCCGTGCTGATGCCCTCGACCCCGGCGAGGTCGTCGGTGTTCGCCGCGGCGAGGTCGTCGGTCGTCTCATAGCCGGCCGCCCGGAGTGC
>JBLGCN010000213.1:0-4468 GCA_047617405.1 Natronomonas sp. | reverse complement strand
GCGTAGACCCGCGAGAGGAGGTGGACGGCCGAGGCGAGTACGGTCGTGGTGAGGACGACACCGGCCACCGCCAGCGCCGGCAGACTCATCTCGAGGCGTGTCGCCCCGGCGTAGCCGAACCACGCCGTCGCGCCGGCGCTCGCGACGAGGACGAGGTGGACGATGGCCCAGGGGCCGACCCGGCGCCCGACTGCCGCGAGCCGCCGCCACAGCGGGTCACGCTCCCGGCCCCTGACGTCCGGGTCGACCCGGTGGTAGGCCGCTGCCGTCCCACGCTGGTGTCGGCGTCGCCGCTCCCCACCGCCCGTTCCCGGCCGTCCCGACGCCGCTGTTTCCCGCGTCTCGCCGGTGACTGTCCGCCCCCCGCCCTGGCGTGCTGTCCCGCCCCCCGTGGGCGTGGTGGCTGCCCGCCCCCCCGCTGTGGCGCCGGTGCCTGCCGTCGCGGCGGCTGTTCTGTCGCCGGCCGTCCCGTCGGTGTCCGCGTCCCTGTCCTCCGCGGTCCACGCGCTCGCGTCGACGTGGGCTCGGACGTAGGCTGTGTGGCCGAGGCGGTCATAGCGCTCCCGCGTCTCGTCGTCGACCAGGATATCCCGGGCGACAGTGAGGCGTGCGAACTCCCGTGGGGCGTCGGGGTCGTCGCTCACGTCCGGGTGGGACTCCTTCACCCGTTCGCGGTAGGCCCGCTCGACAGTCTCCCTGTCGGCATCGGGCTGGACCCTGAGGACGCTGTAGAACGTCTCGGCCATTTCGCTACAGTGTACGGCGTATTCGCTCAAAGGGGTGTCGCCGGCCCCCACAGCCCTCACCCACACGCACATGTCTGTGGCCGCCTGAACGTGCCCATGGCCGACCACGCGAACGCGGGCTACGAGCGCGCCTTCGGGACCGACGACCTCACCGTCGGCCTGGGGTTTCCGCTGACCGGCAGCCGGGAGACGACCCCCGACGTCGACAGGGAGATGACGCTTGCCGCTCACGCCGAGGCGGTCGGGTTCGACGCGCTCTGGGCCCGGGACGTGCCGCTGTACTGGCCCCGCTTTGGCGACGCCGGCCAGAGTTTCGACGTCTGGCCGTGGCTGAGCCACGTCGCCGCCCACACCGAGGATATCGCGCTCGGGACGGCGAGTGCCGTCCTCCCGCTCCGCCACCCGCTGCACGTCGCCAAGGCCGCTGCCTCCGTCGACCGTCTCTCCGAGGGACGGCTCCTGCTGGGTGTTGCGACCGGCGACCGCGACCCCGAGTACTCCGCGTTTGGCGTCGACCCCGAGACCCGCGGCGCACGCTTCCGGGACGCGGTTGCGGTGTTGCGGGCGGCCTGGACCGGACAGTTCCCGGAGGTGGACACCGAGCGCGTGACACTTACCGGTGAACTGGACCTCGTCCCCGAGCCGACGGCCGAGACGGTCCCGCTGTTTCCGACGGGCTACGCCCGCCAGGACCTCTCGTGGGTCGCCGACCACGGCGACGGCTGGCTGTTCTACCACCTGCCCGACCGCACCCTCGAGACCTACCTCGCGGACTGGCGTGACGCGGCCGGTGACAAACCCTACGCGATGGCCGTCCGGACGGAGCTGACGTCGGACCCGACGGCCGGACCCGAACACATCCACCAGGGCTACCGGGCCGGGGGTGAGTGGTTCGTCGAGTACTTTCGGGGTCTAGCCGAGATGGGGGTCGACCACGTCCTGGTCTCGGCGGGCGGTGAGGACCCCCGGCGGGAACTCACCCGGTTTGGGGAAACCGTCCTCGAGCGGGTCTGAACCCGTCAGGGTTGTCCGGCCGGCATGGTAAGGTATTTCATACCGGGGTACGTGAGCCTACACTGACATGGCAATCGACTTCGCGAACAAGGAAAAGCCGTACGAGCTGTTCGACAAGGCCAAACGCCGGGGAACGTGGGACCCGCTGGAACTCGATTTCAGCGAGGACAGGGTCCACTGGGAGGAGGGCTTCTCGGAGAGCCAGAAAGAACAGATCATGGGGACCTTCGTCGGCTTCTACGAGGGCGAGGAGTCGGTGACGCGGACGCTCGTCCCATACTTCACCATCGTCGACAAGCTGGAGGACGCCCCCTTCGACACCGTCCAGGAGGAGATGTTCCTCAGCACCCACCTGATGGAGGAGGCCAAACACACCGACTTCTTTGCCCGCTACTTCGAGGAGGTGCTGGGCACCCAGGAAACCGAGATCGACGACTACGAGGAGTCCACCTACTGGCAGAATCCGGACCTCAAGGAGTTCCTGGTCGACGACCTCGAGGCGATCGGCGAGCGGATGCGCAGGACCGCCCGGACCGGTGACCAGCACGAACTCCGCTACATCCTCGGTGAGGGTGTGATGCACTATATGGGGATCGTCGAGTCCCAACTCGCAAAGGCCGGCTACGAGATCTTCGAGAACGTCTTCTCGGACATCTCCGACGACCTCGGGACGGAGATCATGCCCGGCTTCCAGGAGGGGATCAAACTGGTCCGGATGGACGAGGGCCGGCACATCACCAACGGTCGGTGGGTGATGAAGAAGCTGGCCGAGGAGGACCCAGATATCGTCACGGAGGTCTACGAGCCGAAAATCGAGGAGTATCTCGAACGCCTGACCGGTCAGCAGGCCGGCGACGACGGCCGTTACGAGGACTACTCCTTCGACATGGCCCAGCTCCAGCGCACCGTCTCCAACGCCAACCTCCGGCAGACAATCGAGTACATCGGCCCCGAGAGGTTCGACAACTTCGGCGCGGACTTCGATATCGGCGCCTACGGCGGGGGCGCGGCCGCTGCCGGGGACTGACCGGTCACTGTCGGCTGCCCTGCCGTCGAGACCGCTGTGTCACCCGGACACCACCGGCGTGAGCGTCCACGAGCGGCGGGACTGCCGCCGGCCCGACACCTGCGGGCCGCGCCTGTGACACTGGCAGTTACGCCGTCGTCTCGACCTCCAGCCACGGCACCTCGACCAGGGGTGGGATGTGTGTCTCGATGTGGTGTTCCCACACACCTTCCTCGCCAAAGGCCTCCCCGTGGTCGGCGGTCACGACGACCCGGCCGTCGAGTTCCGGCACCAGGTCTGCGACCGCCTTGAGCACGATACGGAGGTTCTCCTCGTAGAGGTCCATCGCGGCGTCGCGGGTGCCGTTTCGCACGACATCGAGCGGGTCGAGTTCGAGCCACAGCCCCGACTTCTGGACGAACTGGCTCCCCTCGAGGACACTCTCGACCTTCGGGCGGATCCTGTCGCCGACCGACGAGAGGAGCCCGCCGGCCGACCCGTCGTCACCCTCGCCCTGTTTTCGGATCCCGCTCTGGATCCGCTTGAGCTTCTGGCCGCTCCCGCGGGAGAGATACGGCGCGTGTGGCTGCATGTAGTGGATGACCGTGCGGTCCGCCCGGTCGACGAGGTCGTCGTGCTCCTGCAACGACGACGAGAGGCTCTCCGGCGGAACCGTCCCTAACTCGTCGTCCCAGCCGTGGTCCCAGACGTCGACCACCTCGTCGATGTGCTCGTTTGCGGTCCACTCGTAGTCACAGCTGGCTCCCCACTTCAGCTCGTCGAGCGCAATCCCGAGGTCGTTAATAAATGGGTTGCCGGAGAAGTACGCGATGTCGTGCTTCTCGGTGAAGGTCCGGGAGGCCCACTCGGGTGTCGACGACCCGATACTGCGCCGTTTTTCCAGCGTGCCCGAGAGGTAGTCGTCATAGAGGCGGCTGAACACGTCGTACCGACACGCATCGAGCACGAGACAGTAGTCCCACTCGGATTCGAGAAATCGGTGCTCATCCATCCGCTCAGACCCCGCTCCACACTCCGCTTGGCCGTGACCGCCACCCCAACCGCGGGACGCCGGAGCATCGCCACGGTCCCGCAGACGGCTGGCTGCCCGACCGGTCCGGTACTCCTCGCCCCGTTGCTGACAGTCTGTGCTGTTTCATTTGTCGATTATCGGTTGCGACCGGCTTGAATCCCCGGTTACACGCTTGGTATCGGCAGTGTACACCGTGAGGCCACGCTTACCAACGAGTGAATAAAAGGGTCCGGAAACAGTGACGCCGGGCCGTGTCGGGGCCCCGACAGACCGAGCCCACCTCTCGATATAACAGAGAACGCCCACCCGCCGGCGCGATCATCGTGGGGTGCGGGCGAGACGCTCGAACAGTCTGACCCGGGCTCCGGTGCACTCCGAAGTGCCCGCCTCACTGTCGACACAGCCCGAGAGCGCGGAGTCCACTGTGACACCCTGTTGTCGCTTCGACACGGCGAGCAGCCCGCCGGTGGTGTTCGTCTCTATGGCGCCGACGGTGGCCGCGGCGTCCGCCCCGACTCACCCGTCACGCCGTTCCACAGCGGTGACGACCACGTCCCAGTTCGGGTGGCGGCTGTCGTCGGTGCAGTCCCACCCGCCTTCGACGTCGACCCCGTTCGCGTCGGCCCGACGGAGGAGGCCCTCGAGTGCACTGTTCAGCTCAGACCCGGA
>JBLGCN010000212.1:0-4537 GCA_047617405.1 Natronomonas sp. | reverse complement strand
CGTCGAGTCCGGCGGGCAGATGTCAAGCCGTGTTCGTGTCACAGTAGACTCATCCGAGAGGCTATCGACCCAGAGGCGAAGCGGCGCCGGGTCCGCGCCCGCGACCACGACCCGACTGCCCGCTGCAGGCTGTTGGACGGGGACGCGCGTTCCGTCAGCACGGCTCGCGGACGCGTTGAGCACCTGCCCGGTCGCCGTAAGCTCGACCCGGAGCTGGGTGCTGTTCGTCGAGGCGTTGAACGACTCGACCTGGCTGCCACCGACGAGGGTCTGCTCGATCTGGTAGGCAGCCTCGTGTTTCACCTCCGGGTCGCCGTCAAACCCGGAGCACTCGTACGCCCCGAGGACGTCCGCGTCCGGCGGCCCGTCTGTGGTCCCGCCGGTCAGTACGACGAAGAGACCGCCAAACCCGAGCGCCGTCGCCCCGAGGCCGATGATAACGATAGCGAGGAGCATCGCCCGGTACGCGAGATTGCCGTCTGCCATCGACAGTCAATTCGACCCGACGGGGTAAAAAGCGGTCACAATCCGGGCGCCCGGCAGGGACGGTCAGGAGTCATCGAGTTTGCGCGCCGCCTGGTAGGTCGGGTGTGTGGCCAGCACGACAGCCAAGACGCCAAACGCCCCGAAGGCGAGGTTCGTCGACCCGTACCCTCCGCCGGTGACCAGCGGACCGACGAGGTTGAGCGCAATCAGGGCGAGTCCGACCAGCACCCCCCCGGCTCCGGCGATAACGACCCGTTTCAACTGGTCCGTGTCGGTGGTTTTGATCCTGAACATGTGGGCGTTCTGAATTTTGCGGTATTCCGGACGGCGGAATACTATCAACCTAGTAATAAAAGCAACAGGCCCGGCAAATAAAAAAGTCGGGGGCAAGTCGGGCCGGCGTCGTGTCAGCACACCCCCCGACTAGCGCAGTCCACATCGTCGGGACAGCGCCGACCCTACTGTGAGCCGGACTACAGCCCTGTGGGTGATACCGGGAACTGGCGCAGCCTGTTGCTGAAAAAACAAAAAGTCGGGTTCGGTCAGTCGTCAGCCGGGATCGCGTCGGAGGTGGCGCCGTACTGGTCGCCACCGCTGACCCTGTCGACGTTGTTGATCACGTAGTTGATCACGAGAAGCGAGAAGCCGTACTTGGCGACGACATCGAAGGCACTGTAGCCCCAGGACGTGATGCCTGCGTCGGCGATGATGCCGGCGCCTTCGTTCCCGATCGCCCACCAGACCGTGTACCCGAACCACAGGACGACGGTCAGTATCTTCAGTGTGTTGAAGATGTCCACAGTCCCTGCTGCCTTTGCGTCCTCGGGCCACTCGACCAGCAGGATGTAGACAACCACCAGGAAGAACGTACAACTGACCGCGTACCAGAACCACCGCATGAGGTGAGCGGAGGTGGTCAGCGCGGCCATCATCCCGGTGATCATGATGCCAACGTCAAAGACGATGGCGGTGAAGATCTTCGTCAGGTTCGACCCGGCGATCAGGCCGAGCGCCAGCAGAATGAACGGTGTCGAGAACGCCCACGTGAGGTACCGACCCCACAGGCTAATCGTGCCATCGACGGTCCCGCCACCCCCTGCCAGCGTTGTTGTCTCGCCGGCCAGCGCGTGACCCTCTGGCATCTCGAGGATGCCGATGGTTATGCCGGAGGCGAGGCCGGTGTAGCTAACGATCGACACTGCCGAGACGGTCATCGCCGACACCACGATCAACTGCCCCCGCGGGTCCGACACGTTCCGTGCAAGGAACATGAACAGGAGCAACGTCAGTCCAGCAAGCCCGATATTCACATATATCGAGCTGCCGAGCGCTGCGTCGTTGAGCACGTGCCTGAACAGGTCCCCCTGGCTCACTTGCAGGACTATGTCCTGTAATCCTAATGCTGTTGCTGACATGTAGCCATTCAAACCACTGTCCCAATGCAACATAAAAGTATGCGATGGACAGGTGTGTACAGCGTTGGCCGGAGTTCGCCTGTCGGTATTGTACTTGTTGTCTACAAATTTAGTATAAAACCTGCTGTGGATATCCGCAACTGACCCCCGGAGTGTCGAGCCGACAGGTCACTGCCAACGGTCACGAGCGCGTCCTTCGTGTCGTCGCCCGGAGGCAAGCCCGCGAGAGCGACCGGGGTTGGAGCACGATGTGTGCCCGCGACGCTGGCCCGCGCTCAGAGCCTGCGGGACAGCCAGAACAGCACCACCCCGGAGCCTACCCCGAAGGCGGAGACGTGCCGAGCGTCTATCACGGCAACCCCGCCGGGGGCGTACACGGTGACGCCGTAGCCGTAAAGTGTCTCAACAAGGTCGCCCGAGGCAGCGCCGGCTACCGCTATCGCAACCGGGATCAGTACGAAGAGTCCGCCCTGGACGACGAACAGCATCAGAAGGTCCTCGGTTCGGATCAGCCGCCGCGCCTCCTCCTCGCTCAGCGAGCGCCGGTCGATGGTGTAGAGTTGGCGCGCGAGTACCAGCGCCGCCCCGAGTGTGGTGATGACCCCGATGAGCGTAATGTCGACGATCACCAGGCTGAGCGTCTCCGACAGCGTCCCGGTTCCCTCGGTCGCCCGTATCCGGGCACGGGTGAGGTATAGGACCGGGGCGAGCAGCCCTGACAGCCACAGCACACCGGCTGCGACGTTGAGTTTGCCCACAGCCCGCAGCGGGAACGTCCGGCGGACCGTGACCTCCGCCTGGTCGTAGGCGTTCCCCTCGAGAATGCGGTCCGTGACGTCGTTGTCATCAGAGCTCATCTCCGAACCCGGGTTTGTCTGTTCAACACACCAGGGGCACAGAGTCCTTTGGATTTGTAACCCAGGATATATTTCGGGGGGTCCGGGGAGACCGCACCTGCGTACCGGTCGCCGTCAGGTGCCGACGTACCACGCACCGTAACTGACGAGCAGGCCAAACAGGGCGAGTCCGGCGCCGAGATACCCGACCGGGTGAAACCCGTAGCTGAGGATGAGGGGCACAGCACCCACGACCAGAAGGAGGCCACCGTAGAGGGCCCGTTGCTCTGCCATGCCCAGTAGAAGCCGGGCAGTAAGATAAATTGGACCGGTTCCGTCTCGCCGCCGGGAGGGCTGGGTGTCGAGGGCGTGAGTCCAGGTGTTCTTACCGGTGGCCGGCCAAGCCAGCGTATGGAGACACTCAACCGGCTGGCCACCGAACTCGTTGACGAGGCCATCGACTTCGCCGAGGAACTCACCATCGGGGTTCACGGCCTCTCCGGCGACGCCGCGGTGCTGGATTTCGGCGTCGACCGCCCGGGTGCTGTGGAGGCTGGCCTCCTCCTCGCGGAGATTCAGACTGCCGGGCTGGCAACTGTTCAAACCGGCGTCGGGACCGTCAAAGGGAGTCCGCTGACTCACGTCGAACTCTCGACCGACCACCCGGCGCTGGGGCTGCTCTGTGCGGGCAAGGCCGGCTGGGAACTCAGTGTCGGCGACTTCGAGGGGCTCGGCAGCGGCCCTGCCCGCGCGCTCGTCGCGGAGGAGGACATCTTCGGTCGTGTTGGCTACCGCGAGGACGCCGACTTCGCGGTGCTCGCGGTCGAGACTGACCAGCTCCCCGACGAGGAGGTCGCTCGCGCCGTCGCCGAGCGGGCCGGTGTCCCCGAGTCGGCGGTGTTTCTCCCCGCGTACGCCACAGCCTCGGTTACGGGCAGCGTCGTTGCCGCCTCGCGGGCCGCCGAACTCGCGACACTCCGGCTTGCGGAGTCGGGCTATGACCCTGCCAGCGTCCTCTCGGCAACCGGACGGGCACCGGTCGCGCCTGTCGCGGACGGGGAGGAGGCTGCGATGGCCCGGACGACCGACGCGCTCGTCTACGGTGGAGCGGTCCACCTCCACCTCGAGGAGCCCGTCGAGGAGCCCGAGACGGTCGTCTCGACGGCTGCCGAGGAGTACGACCAGCCCTGTGCGGCGGTCTTCGAGACCGTCGACTGGGCGTTGGCCGACCTGCCCGTCGACGTCTTCGGCCCCGCACAGGTGACACTCGATGTCCTCGGCGGTGAGACGCACGTGGTCGGCGGGACCCGGCCCGACCTGCTCGCCGAGAGTTTCCTCTGAGAATGCGGTACAAGGTGACCCCAGGTCCGCCTGACCGGGAGCTGCTCCGCGCGGTCAGCGAGGCGGTGCCGCTGGTTCCCGCCAGCGTCGAGGACTGCTGTACCCGGATCCGCGACCGGACGGCCATCCCCTCCCGGGAGGCGGCCCGCGAGTGGCTGACCTTCTGCCAGGCGCTCGGTTTAGTCGACGAGACCGACCGCGGCTACTACCGACCGCGCGACCCGCCGGACGACGACGCACTCGCGACGGCCTTCGAGGAGGGGGTCTTCGGGGCTCGTGAGGTGCTCGCTACACTCGACTCGGCCGACCGGGCGCGCGGCGCCGAGGCCGCCTTCGAGGCGGTTCGCGAGACCGTTCCAAGATGGGAGCGGGACCGCAGCCCTGACTGGGAGGCCGAGTGGCGCGAACAGGTCGAACAGATCCTCGAGTGGGGTGTGGTGTTCGGTCACTTCGAGCGAA
>JBLGCN010000211.1:0-4550 GCA_047617405.1 Natronomonas sp. | reverse complement strand
GGAGCGGGGGTGTCCTTAGCGTGACGGTCGCTGGCGCGGCCAAACAGGCTTTTGCCCCTGTCGCCCCCACCCCTGTTATGGCCGATGTCACGCTCAGCTTCGCGGACGGCACGGTCCGGGTCGACGGCCCCAAAGGCGTCCTCTCGGACCTGTCGGGCGTGGATCCTGACCCCCGTTCGGAGTCCGGCCGCGCGCCCGCCTACCGGTACGCGACGCTCCGGGACGCCCTGACAGCCCGTGGGGTGACTGTCGACGACGACGTGTTCGACCTCTCTCCCCTCGACCTCGCGTCGGCCTACGAACTCCGGCCCTACCAGCAGGCGGCGCTTGCGGCGTGGACCGACGCCGACCGCCGCGGGGTGGTCGAACTCCCGACCGGTAGCGGGAAGACCGTCATCGGCCTCGCGGCGGTCGCGGCTGTCGGGAAACCGGCGCTGGTGGTCGTCCCCACGGTCGACCTGCTGGAGCAGTGGCGTGCGGAGCTCCGCCGGGAGTTCGACGCCGACGTCGGTCAGCTGGGCGGCGGTACCCAGCGGGTCGGCGAGCTGACTGTGAGCACCTACGACTCCGCGTACCTCCGTGCGGACGAACTGGGTGACCGGTTCGGGCTCGTCGTCTTTGACGAGGTCCACCACCTCGGGGGCGAGGGGTACCGCGATATCGGTCGCCTGCTGGCCGCGCCCGCCCGACTGGGGCTCACGGCCACCTTCGAGCGCCCCGACGGCGCCCACGAGGCCGTCGCGGAGCTTCTGGGCCCGGTTGTCTACCGGCTCTCCCCCGATGACCTGGCGGGCGAGCATCTCGCTCCCTACGACATCAAGCGTTTGGAAGTCGAGCTCACGCCGGAGGAGCGCGAGCGCTACGAGGAGCACCAGGGGACGTTCACCGACTACCTCGCGTCGTCGAGCATCGAGCTCCGGAGCGGGAGTGACTACCAGGAACTCGTGAAACGGTCGGGCACGGACCCGCGGGCCCGAGAGGCGCTGCTGGCGAAACAGCGGGCCCGCGAGGTGGTGTTGACCGCTCAGGGCAAGCTCGACCGCCTCGAAACCCTGCTCGACCGCCACCGCGAGGACCGGGTAATCGTCTTTACCGCCTCGACGGAGCTGGTCTACCGGGTCTCCGAGCGCTTCCTGATGCCCGCAATCACCCACGAGACCGGGACCGACGAGCGCCGCGAGATACTCGAGCGGTTCCGGACGGGCACCTACTCCCGGGTCGTCACCGCGAACGTCCTCGACGAGGGGGTGGATGTCCCCGACGCGACCGTCGGTATCCTACTCGCGGGCTCCGGCAGTGAGCGGGAGTTCACCCAGCGGCTCGGCCGACTGCTCAGGCCCGGCGAGGGTGACCGGGCGCTGCTGTACGAGCTCGTCACCGCCGAGACGGCCGAACAGCGGGTGGCCGACCGTCGGCGGTAGCCTGGTGCACACCACACCGGGAACAACTACATAGGCCCGACGCCCCTACATGTCAGTGTGACACAAGGGTACGACCCAGCGGAGGTCCCGCTGTACGAGGGCCGCGAGGCAGTCGAGGAGGGGTACGCCGCCGCCCAGCGCGAGCGCGACCCCTTCTTCGCCGTCGAGGCCTACGAGGAGGGGTACGCGGTCACCTACGACCTGCTACCCACCGGTCACCAGCTCGCACCGGCCGCCCACCGGGAGGTCACCGAGCGCCTGACCGACGAGGTCGAGGCAATCGTCGGCGACGACTCCCTCCCGACAGCCGAGGTTGGCCGCTCGCTCAGCCCCTCGCTCGGCAACCTCTCGCTGTTCGAACGCGAAGAGAGCGCCCGCCGCGTCGCCGCGGCCGTCTCGCCACTCGTCCTCGACCAGGACAACTGGGTGGCGGCCGACCCGCCCGAGTCAGCCTCCTCCAACCGCCGGAACTGACCGGCTGACGCCGCACCGTCCTTTTCTGACTCGCCCGCCGAGAGGGAGCCGTGCTGACGAAAGCGCTTCTGCGCGTCTCGCGGGCTGGCGGCGGCTACCACCCACAGTTCGCCGGCGAGGACGATGTGGCACTCGCCGCCCGCGTTCTCGGCTGTTACCAGGGCCACGTCGGCGAGCAGTACGGGACGCTACGGGAGGCGCTGCGGGACCTCGAGCGCGACAGCGGCGACTTCAAGCTGGTCCGTGGCTTCGCGAAGCTGCTGGAGCGGGAGGCGACCGTCGAGACCCGCGCGACACTCGACCCACAGCGTGCCCGCCGGGCGGCCTTCGAGGCCGGCGAGCGGGCCGGTGTCGTCACCGAGGCTGAGCGCGAGGAGGCGCTCGCCGGCGCCGCCGGGGCTCTCGACGCGACGCCGGAGGCGGTGGCGGCGTCGCTGTACGCCGACCTCGAGGACCGGCAGGTGCTCGCCGGCCTCGACCGGGTGTGGGAGCCGGCGGCGCTGGTCGACCAGTACAACCTCTCGCTGGCCCAGACCGCGCTGTTCGACGCGACGGAGGTGTGGGTCCGCTCCAGTGACCCCCGGCGGGTAATCTCGGCGGTCAAGCGGCTCCGACTGCTGTACGAGGTCCGCCGGCTGCCCGAGGCGGAGCGTCGACGGGTCGCCGACACCGACCGGGAGGTCGTGGTGACCGGCCCCGACGCCCTGTTCCGGTCGACCCGCCGGTACGGCACCCGGTTTGCCCGCCTGCTGCGCTCCGTCGCCGGAACGCGGGAGTGGGAGCTCCGGGCGACGGTCGACGACCGCGGGACAGAGCGGGAACTCGTCCTCACCGAGGCTGACGTGTCGGTTCCCGACGCCGACCCCGTGACCGACGTGAGCTACGATAGCGGCGTCGAGGCCGACTTTGCCGCCCGCTTTGGGTCGCTGGACCTCGACTGGGACCTCGTCCGCGAGCCCGACGCGG
This sequence comes from Natronomonas sp., assembly GCA_047617405.1. Classification (GTDB taxonomy): domain Archaea; phylum Halobacteriota; class Halobacteria; order Halobacteriales; family Haloarculaceae; genus Salinirussus. The sequence goes on along the minus strand of JBLGCN010000211.1, from coordinate 1,689 downwards.
TCGCGGCCGGCGAGCACGTCGTCATCCCGGACTTTGCCTTCGACTACCGTCACGGCGACTTCCGGGTCTACTTCGAGGTGATGGGCTTTTGGACCCCCGAGTACGTCGAGAAAAAGCTCACCCGGCTCGACGCTGTCGAGGGCGTGGAGCTACTCGTGGCCGTCGACGAGAGCCTGGGGGTCGGCGAGGAAATCGAGACCCGCGACCACCGCGCGGTCCCCTACTCCGGCTCCGTGCGGGTGAAGGACATCCGCGACGCCCTCCGGGACTACGAGACGGAACTCGCCGCCGAGGCCGCCGCCGCCCTCCCCGACGAACTCCACCCTGACGCCGACGTGGTGACTATCGCCGACCTCGCCGCCGCCCACGGCGTCAGCGAGCGGGTCATCGAGGACACACCCGTCCCCGACCACGAGCGGGTCGGTCGGACGCTCGTCCGGCCGGCCGTCCTCGATGAACTCGCCGGCCGGGTCGAGGCGGGGATGACGCTCTCGGAGGCGGAGGACGCGCTGGCAGCCCACGGCATCGACGACGCGAGCGCGGCCCTCTCGCGGCTGGGGTACCGGGTCGTCTGGGACGGGCTCAGCGGGGGGACCGTCCGCCGACGCGAGACGGCGGGAGGCGACGGAGGGGAGATGCAGGAGTAGAGGGGAAAGACACTACTCGCGGGCCCTGTCAGAGAGGGTATGCGTATTGCCGTCCCGAACAAGGGCCGTCTGCACGACCCGGCGGTCGACCTACTGGAGCGTGCGGGGCTACACCTGGTCGACGGGGCCGACCGCAAGCTCTACGCCGACACGGTTGACCCGGCGGTGACGGTGCTGTTCGCCCGCGCGTCCGACATCCCCGAGTACGTCGCCGACGGCGCCGCCGACGTCGGGCTCACGGGGCTGGACCAGGTCCGGGAGTCCGGCGCCGACCTGGTCGACCTGCTTGACCTCGAGTTCGGCGCCTGCCGGCTCGTCCTCGCCACGCCGGAGGAGGGCGCGGTCGAGACGCCGGCCGACCTCGCGGGCGGGACCGTCGCCACCGAGTTCCCAAACGTCACCCGCGCCTACTTCACGGACCGCGGGGTCGACGTGGACATCGTCGAGGTGTCGGGCGCGACCGAACTCACCCCACACGTCGATATCGCCGACGCCATCGTCGACATCACCTCCACCGGGACGACGCTACAGATGAACCGCCTGGCGGTCGTCGACGAGGTGCTCGAGTCCTCCGTCCGGCTCTTTGCCCGCCCTGAGACCGCCGGGGACCCGAAGGCCGAACAGGTCACCACCGCACTCGGCTCGGTGCTGGCCGCCGAGGACCGGCGGTACCTGATGATGAACGTCGACGGCGGCGACCTCGACGCGGTAGAGGAGGTCCTGCCCGGGATGGGCGGCCCGACCGTGATGGATATCGCGGGCAGTGACGCCGTCGCCGTCCACGCCGTCGTCGCGGAGAACCGGGTCTTCGAGACCATCGCCGAACTCAAAGCCGCCGGCGCCAGCGACGTGCTCGTCACCGAGATCGAGCGCCTGGTCGAGTAGATGGAGACCACCCACCGAGTCCACGCGGCCGACGCCCGCGACCTCACCCTCCCGGATGAGAGTGTCGACCTCACCGTCACCTCCCCACCCTACCCGATGGTCGAGCTGTGGGACGACCTCTTTAGCGACCTCTCGGCCGACGCTGCCGATGCCCTGG
>JBLGCN010000210.1:0-4572 GCA_047617405.1 Natronomonas sp. | reverse complement strand
CCGAGAGTGTGCTCGCGGGGCCGGAGGGTCCGAAGCCGCTGCTCCTCCAGGCCGAGGGCGACCAGGCCGAACAGTATCTCAAGCCGGCGGTCGCCGGCGAGAAGTCGACGGCGTTCGGCCAGACGGAGCCGGGTGTGGGGTCGGACTCGCCGAACATGGACACGACCGCCCGCAAGGAGGGCGACGAGTGGGTTATCGACGGCCAGAAACAGTGGATCACCAACGCCCCCTACGCCGACTTTGTACAGGTGTTCGCCCGCACCAGCCCACAGGAGGAGGCCGGGCGCTACGGGGGGATCACCTGCTTCATCGTCGAGGACGACGAGTTCGAGGTCGGCTCGTTCAACAACGCCGTCGGCTCCGTCGGGTTGCAGTCCGAGGTGCTCCTCGACGGCGTGCGGGTTCCCGAGGACCGCGTGCTCGGCGAGGTCGACGGTGCCTTCTACGCCGCCATGGACTTTCTCTCGCTTGGCCGGCTCGAACTCGGTGCGGAGGCGATCGGAGCGGCCGAACACATGGTCGAGCGCGGCGTCGAGTACGCCAACAGTCGCGAGGCCTTTGGCCGGTCTATCGGGAAGTTCCAGGGTATCTCTCACAAGCTCGCCGAGGGGCGGGCCCGGACCTACGCGGCCGACGCCGCCGGGCTGCGTCTCGCCTGGGCGATGGACCGAGGCGAGGAAACCATCGAGGAGTCGTCGATCCTCAAGTATATGGCGACGAACACGTTCTTCGACGTGGCCGACGACATCGTCCAGGTCCACGGCGGAAACGGTCTCTCCGAGGATAACCCGTTCATGGACCACCTGCAGTACGCGCGGCTGCTGCGGATCGTCGAGGGGACCGACGAGATCCAGCTGAACACGATCGCCAAACAGCTCGGTGTCGAGTGAGACCCGGCGGGGGCTGACCTCCGGATGTGCCGGCCACCCGGGTCCCGAGACGAGGGCGGTGCCAGCGTGTGGGTCCCTTAATTATATATCGGCTCGTTCGGTTTGGCTGGTACGATGCGAGAAATCGGGAGCGGACACGTAACACTCGAGACCGTGGACAGCCGGGCCGAGGTGCGGCTGAACCGCCCGGAGAAACGAAACGCGATGAACGGCCCGCTACTCACCGACCTCAAGACGGCACTCGAGGAGGTCGAGGCCGACGACGACGTGCGGGCCTTGGTGTTGCTCGGCGAGGGGCCGGTCTTCTGTGCGGGGATGGACCTGGAGATGATGCGTGACCGCGGCGAGGGTGACAGCCCCGAGATGGAGACCTCGCTGGACGATGTCACCCACTTTATCGACGACATGACTGTCCCGTCGGTCGCCGGGATCGAGGGGGCGGCGGTCGCCGGCGCGTTCGAACTCGTCCTGCCGGTCGACTTTCGGGTTATCGACAGCGACGCCAACTACGGGCTACTGGAGGTGAATCTCGGGGTGTTCCCGTCGGGCGGGGCGACCCAACGGCTCCCCCGGATGGTGGGGCTGTCGAAGGCAAAGGAGCTGGTGCTCACCGGGGAGCTGATCGACCCCGAGGAGGCGGCCGACTGTAATCTGGTCCACGAGGTCGTCGAGGACCCCGACGACGTCGGGGACCGCGCCCGCGAGTGGGCGGACAACCTGGCCGGGAACGCACCGCTGGGGATGGAACACGCCCGCGAGTTGCTCAACTCGGCGCTGGACACGCCGCTGTCGGAGGGGCTGGAACAGGAGGCCGCCCGGGGCCAGGAACTCGTCGACACGGACGACTACACGGAGGGGTTCACCGCCAGACTCGAGGGCAGAGAGCCGGAATTCGAGGGGAAGTGAGCCGGTCGGCGGTCACACCCGGGCCTGGCTACCCAGGAAGTAAACCGGAGTGCGTCCGCCTGTGCTGAGACACACCGGCGACCGGGGCAACTCACGTAGCCCGCTGTGGTGGGGACGGCTACGAGTGTAGTGAGACTGCTTGTGTGGCCCCGGTGTGTCCGAATGTGTATGAGCGGACTCATTCCACGGGAACCGCCGGACAGACAGCCCGAGCAGCCACAGGTCGTCGGGCTCGGCGACGGGGACTCGGCGGATATCTTTTCGATACTCTCCTCGGACACCGCCCGGTCGGTGCTCGGGCAGCTGTACCGGGAGCCGGCAACCCAGTCCGAGCTGGCCGACGAGCTCGGGACGTCGATCCAGAACGTCGCGTACCACATCGAGCGGCTGGTGGCAGCCGACCTCGTCACTGTCGTCGACAGCTGGTACTCGGAGAAAGGCCGGGACATGGACGTGTACGCCCCCGCCGGCGACCCGCTGGTGCTGGTGGCCGGCTGCCAGGACGAACTCGAGGACACCCGCGAGGCGGTTGCCGGAACCCCGACCAGCGACGCCGCGCCGGGACCCGGTGAGTAGCCCGGCGCCCCCACTACTGTTCGGCGACGGAGTAGCCGCCGTCGACGACAAGCGAGTGGCCGGTGACCCAGTCGGCCTCGTCGCTCGCCAAAAATAGCATCGCGTTCGCGATATCTCTGGGCCGGCCGAGCCGGCGCAGCGGGTACTGGTCGGCCATCTGTGACTTCAACCGTTCCCACTCCTCCTCGTCGGTGTCGCCGCGGGCGAGTGGCGTGTCGGTCACCGCCGGGCAGACCGCGTTCACCCGGACGCCGTCGGGCCCGGCCTCCGCCGCGAGCGAGTGGGTGAAGTTCACCACAGCCCCTTTTGTCAGCGAGTACGCTGACAGCCGCGCGACGCCGGTGACCCCCGCGAAGGAGGCCGTATTGATGATGCTCCCCGACCCCTGGCCCTTGAGGTGTGGGAGGGCGGCGTGACAGCCGTTCCAGACGCCCTTGATGTTGACGTCGATAACCCGGTCACGCTCCTCCTCGCCGACCTCCTCGGTGACCGTGCGGGTGTGGCTGATTCCGGCGTTGTTCACGACAATATCCAGCCCGTATTCCTCCGCGGTGGTGTCGATAGCCGCGTGGACCGCCTCCGCGTCGGTGACGTCGAGTTCGTGTGCCACCGCGTCGCCGCCGTCGTCCTCGATAGCGTCGGCGGTCTCCTCGGCCGCCGCGGCGTCGATATCCGCGGCGACGACCGTCGCCCCCTCCTCCGCGAACCGTTTCGCCGTTGCCCGCCCGAGCCCCGACCCGCCGCCGGTAATAACTGCGGTCCTGGTATCGAGTCGCATACCCCCACCCTGTACCGCCAGCGTATAAAGGTTCCCGCGGGCCGGTTGGCGCCGTGTCTGTCCGACAGGGCTGTACCCCTATCTCGCTGTGGTCGTGGCCCTCGGCGCTCGACCGACGTGTGTGGCCGGTCACGGGGCGTGGTGGGCCGACCGCGAATTAGTGGTGTAGCTGCTGGGGCACCGGGCTCTCATGGTCGCCGTGTCGGTCGACGAGCGAGCGCTGGGTGGCCTCGCCCATCCCGTCGTAGCGCTGTGCGGCATCCAGCACCATCGCGACGAGCGTCGGGTCACCCGGGGTGACGACGCTGGTCAACCCCTGCGCGGCCGCAAAGTCGAATCGCTCCCGCACCGCCGCCGGCTTCTCGACGGGCTCGTACCAGGTCGCGTAGGGCCGGTCCGCCGGGGCGAGTTCATCGGCCGGCGGCCACGGCCCCTTCGCGAAGGCCTTGATACCGAGCGTCCCGACGCCCTCCTCCGCTGTCCGGTCGAGAACACCCTCGTAATCGTACTGCTCACCACTCTTGCCGGCGACGACGGGGTTGAGCGGGAACATGACGGTCTCGAGTCCATACACGCCACTCACACCCGGCGCTGAAAACTGTGGCCGGCTGGCATCCCTGCCGGACGGGTCCGCCGAGCCCGCAACTGTGCTCGCCGGCTGCTGTACCCGCCGGCCCGAGCAACACGTGTCTGACAGATGTCACGGTCACGACAACTGGGGGCACCGAGGACAGAGCGGTCACGGCGTCGCTCGGCGCCGTCTCCGGCGGGCCCGTCATCGACGCGATCGGCGACATTGCCGGGGGACGCAGCAACCCCCTGAATGAAGCTCCGGACCGGTCGCCGGGGGGCTGTCAGCGGTATCAGGACGGACAGAGGCCGGCACTGACGCCGTCGTCGGTGCCACTCTCCTGCGAAGGGACGGCAAAGGGGATACTCCGGGTCAATATCCCCGGGACCGCGGTCAGGACCCGTCGCGGGTAGCCGTCGCCGTCCCGAACCCGCTACACCGCGTCGGGCTTCGTGAGCACCGCGTGGCCGGCGACCTCGTACCGGCGAGCCTGTGGCTCCGCCTCGGTCAGTTCGTAGTCACGGTCGCCGTCGAGGACCGCCTGTAGCCCCGCCAGATAGTCGTCAATCAGGCCGAGTTCCTCGCCCGACAGTGTGTGCGCGTGGGAGACGTGTAGCGTGTCGAACGCACCCGCCTCGTGCAGGTCCCGGACCCGCCGGAGCGTCTCGACGTACTCGCGGATGTCACACCCCTCGAAGTGGATGTAGAGGTCGTGGTCACGGTGGAGCAGGTCCGCGCCGTAGAGGACGCCGTCCGCGCGGTCGAGAACGGCCAGTTGCCCCGGCGAGTGACCGGGCACACCGACCAGTTCGAGTTCGCGGCCACCGAGGTCGACTGTCTCGCCCGGCTCG
>JBLGCN010000209.1:0-4593 GCA_047617405.1 Natronomonas sp. | reverse complement strand
TCCACCGCAGCGACACCGAGGTGACGGCCGTGTTTAGCGAGGGGCGGGAACACGCCGAACAGGCCGCGGCGGCCTGTCCGCCGAACGCGATTACCGTCGAGGACGTCGACGCCTGCGAACCGGGCGAACCTGCGGAGGTGAGCGGATGTCGGTAGAGACAGGCACGCCCGACGACATGCTCGGCCGGCACCCGGAGACGGCGTACTTCTGGGGGCGTGTCGTCGGCGACGGTGACCTGACCGCCGACTGCGTGACCGTGCGGGCGAGCGACGAGACTGCGGCCCGGCGGCTGGCGTCGATTGCCGGCGCCGAGACGGTCGACCACCGCATCCTCGACCGCGAGTACGCCCACGACCCCACTATCACCCGTACCGAGGACGAGTACACGGTCCAGGTGTTCGGTGGCCTCGCCGAACGGGCCGGTGCGTCGCTGGGCCTTCCGGTCGGCGACCAGCCCGGCGGCTACCGGCTCGACGTCTTTGAGGGGCAGTCCCGGCAGCTTCTTCGGGGCCTGTTGGAGGGCTGTGGCACTGTCTGTTTCAAGTCGGACGCCGGGGCGGTCGGTCTCTCGTTCGTCCACGAGGACCGTCGGCTACTGGAGCGGGTCCGGTCACTGCTCGCCACGGTTCCTGTCGACGCCCCGACCGACGAGCCGGCCGAGACCACGAGCGGGTACTGGTTCGGCGTCGACGACGACGCCGTGCCCGACCTCGGCCCGTGGCTGTACGAGGGCAGCGAGGCGAGTGGCCTGTTCGCCCCGAGTCGGCGGCGGAAACTCCGGCGAAGTCTCGACCAGGCCGACAGGGGGCCATGAGCCGGCCGGAGAGCGGCGGGGGGATGACAGACGCCATCGACGACGAGGCGGTGCTGCTGGCAGGCCACGGCTCCCGCCGGGAACGCTCGAACGAGCAGGTTCGGGAGCTCGCGGCGGCGTTGGAGGGCCGGCTCGGTATCCCCACAGACGCCGGCTTTCTCGAGTTGGCCGAACCCGCCATCCCCGAGGCCATCGCCGGCCTCGCGCCGACAGTCTCGCAGGTGACGGTCGTCCATCTCTCGCTGTTCGCGGCGAGTCATGTCAAAAACGACGTTCCCCTCGCGGTGAAACGAGCCCGGACGGAGTTCCCGTCGACGACGGTGCACAACGGCGCTCACCTGGGGATCCACCCGGCGATCCTCGACCTGCTCGACGACCGTGCCCGCGCCGTGGAGGCCGACCTCGGCGTGGACCGCGAGGCCGACGACGTTGCGGTTGTCCTCTGTGCCCGCGGCTCCAGCGACCCCGACGCCAACGGCGACGTGCACAAGCTCGCCCGGCTACTGTACGAGGGGCGGGGCTTCGCACGCGCCGAGGCCGCGTTTATCGGCGTGACCGAGCCCCTGCTGGACGAGGTGTTACACACCGTTGCGAAGAGTCGCCCCGACGCGGTTGTCGTCCTGCCCTACATGCTCGGGGACGGCGTCCTGACCGGACGGATCCGTGACGGTGCGGCGACATTCGACGAGGAGTACCCGTACGTCGACGCGGCGGCGGGCGACCCGCTGGGGACGGACTCCCGGCTGCTCGACGTCCTGGCGGACCGCTGGCAGGAGGCCCGGACGGGAAGCGTCGAGATGTCCTGTGACACCTGTAAGTACAAGGTCGAACTCGACGGGTACGAGGAGGATGTCGGGGGTGCCCGCGCGATGCTGCGGGCGCTGACCCACCAGGAGGAACACCGGGACCGCGAGGACATCGCCGACGACCCCCACACCCACGATGCCCCGGACAAACACGTCGCGGTCTGCACCAACCAGACCTGTGCGGCCGACGGTGCGCCCGCGGTGCTGGAACGGCTCCGCCAGGAGGTCCGGGACGGTGACACTGACGCCCGCGTCACCCGCTCGTCCTGTCTGGGGCGGTGTGGCGAGGGGCCGGCGGTTGCGGTCTACCCCGATGGGGTCTGGTACGGCGGGGTCGCCGAGGAGGACGCCGGCCGCCTGGTGAACGCGCTGGAACGGGACCGTATCGTCTCCGACCTCGTCGACCAGACGCTGTGAGCCGGCCACGACCCCGACGCATCGCCAGCAGACCGACACACAGACATCGATACACACGATACACAACCTATGGCATGTGAGGAACTCGAAGCACTACGACTCGGCCTAATGAACGTCCTGGGTAGCGAAGACGAGAGCGTCCGCCAACACGCCGAACAGGAGCTCGGTGACGACCTCAGCGGGCCGGTCGAGGCCCTCTCGGAGGCGGAGGCGCTGTCGGATATCCAGCGACACCTGGACGCGGCACTCGTCGACTTGGAGGAGGAGGTTGCTGCCGCCGACCCCGACAGTAAGCAGTACGACTACCTGCGCGGGCGGCTCGTGGCCGTCCGGGGCGCGGAGCGGTCGGTCGCCCGCCTCGCCGACCAGGGTGAGAGTCTCCTCGACGGCTTCGGGGAGGCACACCACACCCTCCACGAGGCGTTCCCGGTCGATGAGTGAACAGCAGCGCCACACTCACCCCCTCGGGACGGTCGACCCCGGTCGCTCCCGGCACGCCGGCCGACGGTCGGCTGTCACCCTCGCCGACGGGCCCGTCGTCGCCACAGCAACCGGTGACGTGCAGGCGTTCACGCCCGGGCTCGAGAGGCGCTGGCGCACAGACGGCGCGGCGAGTCTCGTCGCCGCGGTCCCCTTCGACGGCGCGGTCGCGGTCGGGGAGCGCGGCCCCGACGGGGAGGTACGGGTCGTCGAGGACGGGAGCGTCCGGTGGCGCTACCGGACTGCCGAGGACGTGGGCGACCCCACAAAGCCGACACGGTTCCAGCTGCCGTTCGTCGCGTCGCTTGTGACAGACGGTGACACGCTGTACGCTGCCACCCGCCGGTACGAGCGCCGTGACGGTGAGCGGCACTTCGAGAGCGCTGTCTACGCGTTCACGCCGGACGGGCGTGTCCGCTGGCGGCACCGTGCAGACGCCTCACCCGTTAGCCTTGACGCGGACGGTAAGCGTGTCGCGGTGGCGTACAACCGGTGTCCCGGTGACCACGACCGGGGGCTGGTCGTGCTGGACGCGACCACCGGCGACCCGCGGTGGACCTGGGACCCCGGGACGGAGGGACAGCGCCGCGTCGGCGACATCTCCACACACAGGGGGAGGGTGGCAGTCGCCAGCCACGGCGACTACCGCGGGTACCTGCTCGCCGACGGGGACGAACAGTGGCAGACCTCGCTGGGACGGCCACAGACGGTCGACGGCGAGCGGGTGTACACATACCCGAACCACGTCCACGCGACCGACGAGGGTGTCCTGTTCGTCACGGGAAACACCTACCCTGAGGAGGGGCGGGAGACGGCGGCCCGCCACCCGGGCGAACACACCGTCACATCCGTCGACGGGGGCGACCCCGTGTGGACGGCGGGTGTCGGCGGATTCGTCACCGCGCTCGGCGTCGACGGCACGACGGTGGCGGTCCCCTGTGCACAGCACTTTCGCGACCGTGACCCCGACGGACACGGTCTGACCATCTTCGATGTCACCGGGGGTGAGCAGCACCGCTGGGAGACGGAGGGGGTCGTCACCGCGGCTGCCGTGGCCGGAGCACGGGTCGCGGCGGTCGAGGAGCCTGTTGTCTACCACGACGAGGGCGTCGAACGCGGGGAGTACCGGCTACACGCCTTCGACGGATAGTCGGTCGGACGGCGGCAGTCAGTCCGCCGGCAGGGCGTCGTCCGGGCCGACAGCCAGCCGCTCCCTCTCGCGACGAGAGAGCCAGCGGTGTGCCACAGCGAGCACGGCCCAGAGACCCATCTGACCTGTCACGACGACCCCGCGGTACGCCAGCACGACGGTTTCCGGGATGTCGCTGCCGGCGGCCGCCGACGGTCCGAGGGCGAGCGCCGCCGCGAGCACGCCAACCGGGAGAAGCGCCGCCAGAACGGCGAACCGGACGGTCACGCCTGCCTGTGTGAGACGGCGGAACACGATGACCGCGAGCCCACAGGCGACCGCACCCGTGGCGGCAGCCACGAGATACCGGCCGATTTGCGTTCCGACCGGGGCGGTGCCGGCAACACCCGCGGGCTGTGGCGGGAGGAGTATCCAGGGAGCCCCCGAGACGGTCACGAACCCCGCGGCAGCAAGGACGTACCGCTTTGTCGACGCTGAGCCGGGGAGGGCCGGCTCGGTGAGATAGTACACCACACCAAAGACAACCCCGCCAAGCAGGACACCCCAGACCACCCCGCCTGCGACGCTCGCGGCGGCGGTCACGGTCTCGGGGACGACGTGCCCCTCGCCGGGGGCGTGTTCGTGGGCGTGGGCCAGCGACTCCGTGTACCCGACGAGCGGGTTACCGACGAGCGCCGTGAACAGCCCAAAAAAGAGGCCGCCGACAGCGCCTGCTGTGAGGCCCCGCCGCAGGGACGCCCGAAACATCAGTGACAGACCACGCCGGCGGCGTGACGGAAGTCGTGCAACCCATCGTGGAGGAGTGGTTGTTGGAGCAAGAGGAGACCGGCGAGGAGCCCGATAGTCAGCACCAGCCCGGCCGCCACCTCCCAGCGGGACAGTTCCTGGCTCGCCTGTGCGATACGGTCGGAGACGGTGTGTGTCGC
>JBLGCN010000208.1:0-4608 GCA_047617405.1 Natronomonas sp. | reverse complement strand
CTGCAGGACCGACAGCCCTGCGCCGACGGCCGCGGCCCCCGCCACCAGCGCAAAGGGGACCACGCCGACCATCACGGGCGCTGTCGCGGCCAGTCCGGCGCGGAAGTCCTCCCGACGACTCATCAGGCCAGCTTCGATACCGCGGGTGACACCCTTTGCGGTTCGCGGTCGTGACCCTCTGACGGCGGCCGCGAGGCGGGCGGGTCAGGACCCCTCCCGCAGGTCCTCCCGCCGAACCTTGCCGGTCGCGGTCTTTGGTAACTCGTCGACAAACTCGACCTCCCGCGGGTACTCGTAGGCCGCGAGCCGGTTGCGGACGTGGGACTGTAGCTCCTCGCGGAGGCCGTCGGCGGGCACACCCTGGGTCACGACAAAGGCCTTTGGAACCTGACCACGCTCGTCGTCGGGGACACCCACCACACCGGCGTCTGCGACGGCCTCGTGGTCGGCCAGGTGTTCCTCGACCTCCTCGGGCCCGATCCGGTAGCCCGCCGAGATGATGACGTCGTCCTTCCGCGATTTGAACGAGAAGTAGTCGTCCTCGTCGACGGTGCCGAGGTCCTCGGTGAGCAGCCAGCCGTTTCGGACCTTGGCGTCGGTCTGTTCGGGCTTGCCGAGATACTGCTTGAAGCAGACCGGGTTGCCCTCGTAGCGGACGGCGAGTTCGCCGACCTCGCCGCGGTCGACGGTCGGCTCGGCGGTCTCGGGGTCGACAACCGTCACCTCGTGGCCCGGGCCCGCAAGCCCCATCTTTCCCTCGCGAAACTCCGAGAGGGCGGTACAGTGGCCGACCAGCATGTTCGCCTCCGTCTGGCCGTAGCCCTCGTGAACCGCCGCACCCTCGAAGACGTCGCCGGCCCAGTTGACGATATCGAGGCCGAGCGACTCGCCGCCGCTGGGGACCACCCGCACTGAGGAGACATCGTGGCCGGGCTGGTCGACCCGTGCCATCATCCGTAGCCCCGTCGGCGGCGCAAAGAAGTTTGTCACCTCGTATTTCTCCAGCAGGCGGTAGGCTTCCTCGGGGTCGAACTCCCCGCCGGCGTACGCGAGGACCGACTGACCGTAGTAGAGCCCCGGCATCACCACGTCGAACAGCGAGGCGATCCAGGCCCACTCGGCCGGCGTCCAGTAGACGTCGTCGTCGGTCATCTCGAGGTTACAGAAGGTGGTCAGAAAGAGGGGGAGATGACCCAACAGCACCCGGTGGGCGTGACGGACGCCTTTCGGGTCGCCGGTTGTCCCCGAGGTGTAGATGAGGAGCCCGTCGTCCTCGGCGTCGGTCTCCGCGACTGTTCGGCCGGCGCCGGCGCTCTCGATTGCCGCCCAGAGGTCTGTCTCCTCCGCCCGTGGGTCCCCGACATCGACCGTCAACACCGTCTCCAGGGCGTCCAGGCCTCCCCGGACATCCCGGAGGGTGTCGACATTTGCGGCGTCGACGACACAGACGACAGCGTCGGCGTCGTCGAGTCGGTAGGAGAGCCCGTCGACCCCAAAGAGCGTACTCAAGGGGATCGAGACCGCCCCCAGCTTCCAGCAGGCGACGTGTGCCAGCACCGTCTCGGGTTTCTGACCGACGTTGACGCCGACACGGTCGCCCCGGCCAACCCCCTCTGCGGCCAGGTAGTTCGCCAGCCGGTCGGTGTACTCGCCGAGGTCGCCGTAGGTCAGTGTCCGCTCGCGGCCACCCGCCGTCTCGGCGTAGAGCGCAACCGCCTCCGGCGTCTCCTCGGCCCACCGCTCACACACGTAGTCGGCCATATTGAACTGCCCGGGAACCTCCCACTCGAAGGCCGCCCGGAGGTCGTCGTAGCTGTCCCATGCCTGCTCGTGGAAGTGGTACGCGCCGAGTCGTTCAACCATGGTGGCTATTCAGACGGGGCGAGCAAAAAGGTGGGCGACGGGTGAGCGGGTACGAAGCGGGTAATTACTTGTAGGCCGGCGTGAAATCTGTTGTATGAGCGAGCGGAGCGACACGATCTGTGTCCTCCACGTCGACGACGAGCCGGGGCTGAGCGACCTGGTAACCACCTTTCTCGAGCGCCAGGACGGGCGGATCTCGGTTCGGAGTGCGACGAGCACCGCCGAGGGGCTGGAGATTCTCGGGAGCGACAGTGTCGACTGCGTCGTCTCCGACTACGACATGCCGGGCCGGGACGGGACCGACTTCCTCGAGGCCGTCCGCGAGACGGACCCCGAACTCCCGTTTATCCTCTACACCGGGAAAGGCAGCGAGGCGGTCGCCAGCGAGGCGGTCTCCGCCGGCGTGACCGACTACATGCAGAAGGGGGCCGGAACCGACCAGTACGCCGTCCCGGCAAATAGGGTGACCAACAGCGTCGAGCAGTACCGCGCCGAGGCGGAGGCCGAGCGGACCCGCCGGCGACTCGGGGAACTCGCCGAGAGCACGACCGACTGTCTGTGGATGTTCGACCGGGACTGGGAGGAACTCCTCTTTCTCTCCGGGTACGAGGAGGTGTGGGGCCGGCCGGCGTCGACGGTCAGGGAGGACCCACGGGATTTCCTGCAGGGCGTCCACCCCGAGGACCGCGAGCCCGTCAGAGACGCCATGGAACGACTCTCCGGCGGGGAGTCACTCGATATCGAGTTCCGGGTCCTGCGTGGTGACGGCGAGCAGAGGACGGTCTGGGCGAGCGGTGAGCCGGTCTTCGAGGGTGACGAGGTGGCGCGAGTCGTCGGGTTCACCCGGGATATCACCGACCGGGAGCAGGCCCGGCAGCTCGAGACGCTGACCGACAGCCTCCCCGGGGTCGCCTACCGGGCACGCAACGAACCTGGGCGGCCGATGGAGGTCGTCAGGGGCGACTGTGAGGCGGTCACCGGCTATACTGCGAGCGAACTCGAGCGCGGGGCGGTCGGGTGGGACAGCGACGTGCTCCACCCGGACGACCGCGAGAAACGGTGGGAGGCCGTTCAGGAGGCCGTCGGTGCGGGTCGCCCCTTCGAGGTCACCTACCGGGTCCGGACGAAGGGTGGGGAGGTGCAGTGGCTGCGGGAGCGAGGGCGGCCGGTCGGCTCGGGGCCGGCGACCGGGCAGCTGCTCGAGGGGTTTATCACAGATATCACCGAGCGCCGGGAGCGTGACCGGGAACTGCGGCAGTACGAGGCGTATCTCGAGGAGTCGACCGATATCATCACCGTGCTCGACGAGGACGCCGTCATCAAGTACCAGAGCCCCGCCGTGACCCGGCTGCTGGGGTACGAGCAGGGGGAGTTGGTCGGCGAGGGCGGCTTCGACCTCGTCCACCCCGACGACAGGGCAACGGTTTCCAAACACTTCGAGGAGCTGGTGGCGGAGCCGGGCGCAACGGCGACTGTCGAGTGTCGGTTCGAGACTGCCAGCGGCGACTGGGCCTGGCTGGAGGTTCACGGCAAGAACCAACTCGAGAACGACGCGATCGAGGGGGTCGTGACGAACAACCGCATCATCACGGACCGAAAGGACCGCGAACAGAAGCTCAGCCGGCAAAACGAGCAACTGGAGGAGTTCGCCAGCGTCGTCAGCCACGACCTCCGGAACCCGCTGAACGTGGCCCAGGCGCGGCTGGGTCTGCTCGCCGAGGAGTGTGCCAGCGAGCATATCGACCCGGCCGAGGACGCCCTCGACCGGATGGGTCGGATCATCGAGGACGTTCTCTGGCTCGCCCGCAGGGGCGAAGATATCGGCGCGACAGACGCTGTCGACCTCCAGAGGGCAGCCAGGTCGGCGTGGGAGATGAGCGGCGCCAACGCCGACGAGGCCGAGCTGGCTGTTGACCTGACAGGCACGGCGGTGGTCGAAGCCGACAGCCACCGGCTGGGACAGCTTCTCGAGAACCTCTTTCGCAACGCCGTGGAACACGGTGGGAAGGGCGTGACCGTCACCCTCGGCGAGTCCGGGGACGGCTTCTACGTCGCGGACGACGGGCCGGGGGTCCCCGTCGAGGAGCGCGGAGCGGTCTTTGACGCCGGCTACACGACGAACCAGACAGGGACCGGGTTCGGGCTGAGCATCGTCAAGCGGGTCGCCGAGGCACACGGCTGGGCGGTCGCGGTCACCGAGGGGACGGCGGGTGGCGCGCGGTTCGAGGTCACCGGCGTCGACTCTGTTTGGGAGTGAGTCCCACAGGCTCGCTCCACCGGCTCTCCTGTGTGCCCACCGACATACGGGCCGCTGCACCCCGGGCGCCGAGACAAGCTGTTTTTGCCCGGGCCACGAACGGCCAGTATGGATTTCCACAGACCCAAGGACGAGACGACGGCTGTCCGCGCGGTGACCTACGCCGAGACCGACATCGAACTCTCCGCCGAGAGGATTGGGACTGTCGACCCAGACGCCTTCGAGCCGTACGTCTTTGGCGTCGGGATGGACGACTGGCTTGCACTCGCGAACGACTGATCCCGGTTACCGCGAGTACTCCCGTGGCCGGGTCACAACTGTCCGTGTGTCACGGTGTGTAGCACACAGTGTGCGTTGCCAGAGCGGGAAAGACTCCCAACAGTCACTCTGACCCGGCCGGACAGCGGCACCCCCGTGTCGGTCGCCGGGCTCTCGCTGCCCCCGGCTGCGATGGTGTGCCAAGGACACCTCTTTATATGTCCGTGTCT
>JBLGCN010000207.1:0-4663 GCA_047617405.1 Natronomonas sp. | reverse complement strand
AGTGGGAGTACGAGGACCGGATGTTCGTCGAACCGGTCCACTTTGCCGACCAGTGTACCGGGGCGGTCCAGCAGTCGGCGGACGCGCTCGGCCTCGACAGTATGCCGATCTTCAGCGGGGCGGGACACGACGCCACACACATGACCAGCCAGATGGACACCGGAATGGTGTTTGCGGTCAGCGAGGACGGCAAGAGCCACAACGAGGACGAGTACACCAGTTGGGAGGACTGTTGTGCGGCCGCCGAGACGACGGTCAACGCCGCATTCGACCTCGCAACCGAGTAGCTACGGACAGGCCCCGCGGGTCGGTCGCTGGTCGCCGGGAGACACCGTCCCGTCAGTCCTCCCGTCCCTCGAGCGCCGTCCGCTGGGTCTTCCCGGTCACCGTCGTCGGCAGTGCGTCGAGATAGACGAACTCCCGAGGGTACTCGTACTGCGCCAGATGCGCCCTGGTGAACTCCCCTAACGTCTCGGTGAGGGAGGGCCCGGGGTCGTGGTCCGCGCCTCCGGAGAGGACGATGTAGGCCTTTGGCACCTCGCCGCGGGTCTCGTCCGGAACACCGGTCACGCCGGCGTCGGCAACGGCCTCGTGTGTCGCCAGCGTCTCCTCGATCTCGGTTGGGTCGATCCGGTAACCCGCCGAGATAATGACGTCGTCTTTCCGTCCTTCGAAGGAAAAATATCCGTCGGCGTCGGCGGTGGCCAGGTCGCCGGTCAGGAGCCAGCCGTTTTCCACCTTCTCGGCTGTTCGCTCGGGTTTGTTCCGGTACTCGATGAAACACACCGGGTTCCCCTCGTACCGGACGGCAAGCTCGCCGGTCTCACCCGGCTCGACCGGCTCGGCCGTCTCGGGGTCGACAACCGTCACCTCGTGGCCGGGGAGGGGCCGCCCCATCCTGCCCTCGCGACGGGGTGAGAGCGCCGTGCAGTCGCCGACCACAACGTCGGCTTCGGTCTGGCCGTAGTGCTCGTGGACGGTCGCGCCGAAACAGTCACGCGCCCACCGGACGACGTCTGTGCCGAGTGCCTCGCCGCCGCCCTCGACGACGCGGACGGAACTGACGTCGTACCGTTCGGCCGGTTGTCTCACGTCTTTCATCCGTCGCAGTGCGGTCGGCGGGGCGCCAAAACACGTCACCTCGTAGCGCTCAAGCAGCTCGTAGGTCCGCTCGGGGTCGAACGAGCCGCCGGCGTACGCGACCAGCGGCCGCCCGTAGAACAGCGCAGGCACGACGAAATTGAACATGGCGATCCACGCCCACTCGATAGGGGCATAGAAGACATCGTCGTCGAGGAGCTCGAGATTGCAGAACGAGCAGGCAAAGTGTGGCAACTGCCCCAGCAGCATCCGGTGACCGTGGACGACACCCTTCGGCTGACCGGTCGTCCCGCTGGTGTAGACGACCATCGCCGGGTCGTCGGCTGCTGTGGAGGCGGTTTCGGGCTCTCGGGCCGGTGTGTCCGCCGCGACTGCCGCCTCGACAGCCGTCTCGGCGGGTTCGGGGCTGTCGACGTCGACCGTGAGGGTTGCCGCAAGCTCCAGCCCGTCGGCTATCTCCCTGAACGTCCCGATGTTGGCCTCGTCGACGACGCAGGCGTCGACACCGGCGTCGGCGAGCCGGTAGCGAAGCCCCTCGTCCCCGAACAGGACGCTCGTGGGGACCGAGACGGCACCCAGTTTCCAGGCGGCCAGGTGAGCGAGTAGCGTCTCGGGTTTCTGTGGCGCGTTGATACCGACCGCGTCGCCGCGGCCGATACCACGGTCGGCGAGATAGTCCGCGAGCGCGTTCGCCTGCCGGCCGAGTTCGGCGAAGGTGACGGTGCGCCGACGGTCGGGCTGTTCGGCGTAAATCGCGACCTGGTCGGAGTCGGCCCACCGGTCTACCAGCGCCCCTGCCATATTGAACGCCTCGGGAACCTCCCACGAGAAGTCCTCGCGAAGCTGTTCGTAACTGTCCCATGAGCCGCCCTGGAGGTGGTAGGCGTCGAGGTCGGCGGAGGGCACGCTACCAGTCAATCTCCTCTGTGGAGTCGGCGTTCGCCAGGTCGCCGAGCACGGTTTCGAACGCCAGGACATCCTCGACCGGGAATGCGTTATTAAACCCCTTCTTGTTCAGCTGTAAGGCGAGCTGTGACTTGTTCTCGACGATATCGTCGGCGACCGCCCGGACCTCCTCGGCGAGGGTCGCCTCGGGGAAGACCCCGTTCAGGAGGCCGATCTCCTCGGCCTCCGTCGCCGGGAGTTCGCGACAGGTGTAGACGAGTTCGCGGGCGCGAGCGCCGCCGACGAGCAGCGGGAGATACTGTGTCGAGGCGTTCGAGACCGGCAGGCCAACCTCGGATTCGGTCATCTGGAAGGTCGTGTCGTCGGCGGCGTACCGGAGGTCGAAGGAGAGCGTCCACTCGAACCCCCCGCCGATCACGTAGCCGTGGAGTTGCCCGATCACGAGCCCCTCGAACTCGCGTGTCGCACGGGTCATCTCCTGGTACAGCCCCGCCTCCTCGCTTTCGGCCTGTGCCTCGTCCAGGTCGGCACCGGCGGTAAAGGCGTCACCCGCGGCGTCGATAACCAGGACATCGTACTCGGCGCACTCGCGGATCGCCTCCGGGACCGCCCGGAGCATCGCCTTGTTCAGCGCGTTCAGCTTCTCCGGCCGGTTGAGTGTGACACGGCCGACTCTGTCACTGAGCTCCGATGTCACGACGAGACTGTCTGTACTCATACTACGTCTGTCGGTGGCAGCCGGTTAAAAAGTTGGTAACTGTCTGTGTCCCCGGTTCAGAAGTGACCGGGCTGGCGTAATACATAATCCCGTGCCGCGAGAAGCGTCTGCCATGGTGCGCGTGGACATCAACTGTGATATGGGGGAGAGTTTCGGCAACTACACCATCGGAAACGACCCCGCGGTGATGCCGTACATCACCTCGGCAAACATCGCGGGCGGATTTCACGCTGGTGACCCCCATGTGATGCGAGAGACCGTCGCAACCGCCGCCGAGCACGGTGTCGAGGTCGGTATCCACCCTGGGCTGCCGGATATGGTCGGATTCGGGCGACGGAGCATGGACGCGGCCCCCGAGGAGGTGCGTGACTACGTGGTGTACCAGCTGGGTGCGCTAAAGGCGTTTGCCGACCAACACGGCGTAACGTTCCAGCACGTCAAACCACACGGGGCGATGTACTCGATGCTCTCAGAGAGCCCCGCCCACGCCCGGGCAGTGATGGAAGGTATCCTCGAGGTGGACAGTGACCTAGTCTACCTGGCGACCGACAGCAACATCTACGAGGTCGCAACGGAGTTCGACGACCTGCGGGCGGTGTTCGAGGGGTACGTCGACCTGGAGTACCGGGCCGACCGTAGCCTCGTCGTCGAACGGGACAAGACGCGCCGTGACCCGGAACTGGTCGCCGAGCGATTCGTCCAGATTGCGACCGAGGGCCAGGTCGAGGCCGCGAACGGGGAGATGGTCGACATCCCCGCAGAGAGCATCTGTATCCACGGGGACGGGCCGAACCCAGTGGAGTTACTCGAGGCGATGCACACCGCGGCCGATGAACACGGTATCGAACTCGCCTCGCTTGAGGAGGTGGCGTGACTGCGCGACCGCGTCGAGCGACTCCTGGAGACCGTCGACCGCCGCCTGGAGTTGCTCTCGGGAGACAGTCAGCGGCGGCTGGAACCGTGGCACGTTCCTGTGAGAGCCGCCGACACCGATACTGTGTTGATCGCGGAGGTAGTCGCTGACCTGTGTCGCCGGCCTCGAAGGTGTCGGCGACCTCCTCGCGGGCGGTGAACGCACCGAGTGGCAGTCCGTCGGCGATCCGCTTTGTCTGGGGGATGGTGTCGGGGACGACACCGTAGTGGTCGACCCCCACGGCTCGCCGGTCCGACCGTAGCCCGCCTTGACCTCGTCGACGGTCAGGAGGGCGTCGTGTTCGTGTGTGACCTCCGCGAGCGTCGCGGCGAGGCTTGCCGCCGGCTCGCTGGGGTGGACCTACGAGCAGCCGTGAATAAGCTTGTCGAGCCGTTCGTGTGCGGCCTCGACCGGTGTCTCGTTGCCGTGGCCCGCGGTCGTCACCGAAATCCCCAAGCGGACGTCGGGATACTCGTCTCCGTCGGAGCCCCCGACGTAGAACCCTCGGCACGCTTGACCGGGATATCGAGGTCCTTCCAGGTCGGCAGCGTATACTCCTCGTAGTCGGCCTCGACATCCCGGCTTCTCTGTTGTGGGTTCGTCTGTTCTGACATTGGTAACACTCCGCCCCGGACGCCGGGTACCTGAGCCACGCATCCCCGGATACAAACCGGTAGGTCGGCTCGGCCTCACGTACCCGTTCACCGATAGGTATATGCTGCTCTCAGCGGATTACACAGTCGTCATGTCTGGTTCCGGTATCGAGCGGCAATCGCTGTCGACGCCGCGATACGAGTACGGGGGGGACGACCACGTATTCGTCGAGTTGTCGGAGTCGATGAGCTTCACCGCGAATTTCAAAGCACAGGCGATCACAAAGGAGGTGCGGGACCGGGAGATCCCGGGTATCATCGAGGTGGCCCCGTCGAACGCCTCGTATCTATTGCACTTCGACCCGGGGGTGGTCCATCCGGACACGCTCATCGACCGGTTGCGCGATATCGAGGAGGAGGTCGACCTCACCG
>JBLGCN010000206.1:0-4665 GCA_047617405.1 Natronomonas sp. | reverse complement strand
CATGGTCGAGAGCGAGAGCTTCGGCGACTACGACCTGACCAGCCTGGTCAGTGCCGGCGAGGGTGGCGCGAAGATGTCCGTTGCCGTCCAACAGGCCTTCGAGGACGAGACCGGGGTCGACATCAGTGAGGGCTACGGGCTGACCGAAACCAACGGCGCGACCCACGCACAGACCGGGTCGACCTACGGGCTCCGCCACGGCACCATCGGCCAGCCGCTCCGGCACACCGACTGCCGGGTCGTCGACCAACACGGCGAGGAGGTGTCGGTCGGCGAGGAGGGCGAACTCCTGGTGCGCGGCCCACAGGTGATGCAGGGCTATCACAACATGCCCGAGAGGACCGAGGCGGCGTTCACCGAGTCGGGCTTCTTCCGAACGGGCGATATCGCCCGCCGGGACGACGACAACTACTACGAGATCGTCGACCGGAAGAAACACGTCATCGTCTCCGCGGGGTACAATATCTACCCCAGCGAGGTCGAGGGGCTGGTCAACGAACACGAGGCTGTCGCCGAGTCCGCGGTCGTCGGTATCCCGGACGACCGGCGAAACGAGGTGCCAAAGGCGTTTGTCGTCCCCGCCCGCGGCGTCGAGCCCGGCACGGACATCACCGAGGAGGCGGTCAAACAGTTCGTCCTCGACGAGATTGCGGAGTACAAACACCCCCGCGAGGTCGAGTTCGTCGACGAACTCCCCCGGACCGCCAGCGGCAAAATAAAGAAGTACCAGCTCCGCGACAGGGAGTAGCGAGGCCGGCGACCGAGCGCAGCGAGGGAGCCGGTCTCGTGGTGGAGCGGGGAGCAACGCGACCCGCGAAACGGGTGATGCGGAGCGACGACCGGACCGAGTCGTCCGCGCGGTCCTACTCGGAAGACTCGTACCGACGAACCCCGTCGACCAGCCGGCACTCCGCGCGGCCGGCGTCCGCCAGAGAGCCCAGCGCGCCGAGCGTATCCAGCAGTGTGGCGGGGTGTTCGGCCGGGCCGGCCCGCTCGTAGCTCACCTCGGCCGGGCTGGTCGGCTCGACCGCCCGGAGCGCCTCGGCGGTGTCCTCAACGAGACTGTCCAGGCTCGCCCGCGTCGAGTCGACCGCGCCCCCGATATCGTCGAACGCGGGGCCGTGACCGGGGAAGGCACGGTCGGCCTCGACGGCCTCGAACCGGTCCATCGCGTCGTAGAAGGCGTCGATGGCCCGGTATGCGCCCCGGTCGATACCGGCGTGGATGGCCGCGGCGCGAAACGGCTCGATCAGGGCGTCGCCCGGAAACAGGGCAGTGCCGCCGAGCTCCGCGAGAAAGGAGGCGTGGGTCTTCTGGTGACCCGGTGTGTAGAGTGGCGTGAACACGTGGCCGCCGGCGTCGAACGGCTCGCCGAAGTCGAAGGCGACGTCAACCTCGTCGGGCGGGAGTAGCCGTCGGTCACGCTCCAGGGAGTCGACAGCCTGCTCGACGGCACGGTCGACCCGGTCGCCGTCGAGGCCGGCCTCCCGGGCAGTCTGCCGGACGGCCGCCTCCAGGTCCTCGGGGTCCCGGCGGAGCTGTTCGAGGGCCGGTCCGGGGGCGTACAGGCGCGCGCCGGCCTCGAGCAGCGTCGGGACCTGTCCGACGTGGTCGCTGTGTGGGTGGGTGACGACGAGGTGGTCGATATCCCCGAGCCCGTAGCCGTGGGTGTCGAGCGCGTCGGCAAGGGTCTCCGTGGCGGTCTCACCCGGCGCGCCGGCGTCGACGAGGACCGGTTCGGGCCCGTCGACCAGCCACGCGACAGCGTGACCGGGCGGCCAGTCGACTTCGAACTCGATGCGAACGACGCCGTCGAGCGACGGGGTCCCTTCGGTGCCGCTCGCGCACTCGCTACTCATCGATTCCTACCGGACCCTCGGCGGTCTTAACCCTGCTGATGTGCACAAAGGGCGCCTTGTCGTCGCGCCGTTCACGTCCCCACCTGGACCAGGGTGACGCCGACAACGATGGCGCCGACGGCCGCGACCAGCCGCGTCGACCGGGGGACCTGGCGCTCGGCCCCGTAGGTGAGGACCATCACCAGAAGCGGCGTCGTATTGAGCAGGGGGACAACCGTGATGACGCTCCCCGACTGGAGCGCAAAAAAGTTCGTGAGCCACCCGAGAAAGTTGAACCCGCCCGCGAGCGCAAAGGCCCCGAGCACCGGCCGGCCGAGCCGGAGCCGGCCGCTCCCGAGGCCGGCGACCAGCGCCCACCCCGAGAAGAGCACGAGCGCAGGGGTCTGGGTGACCGCCGTGGCGGTAACGGGGTCGGGAAACCCCGCCAGCCCGAAGTCGATGAGCACGAAGGCGCCGCCGGTTAGAAAGGTCGCGGCCGCGGGGTACAGCAGGTCGCGGGTGTCGGCGGCGGCGAGTTTCCCGGTGACGACATCGTCGGCGTCGGCGGCGTCGGCCTGTCCCTGGGTGACCTGCAGGAGGACCACACCGCCGACGACCAGCGCGACCCCGCCTGCGGCGAACAGGCCGAGTATCTCGTCGAGAACGGCAACGGCGAGCAGGACAGACACCACGGGGTAGGCGCCGAGCACCGCCGCGGTGATGCTGGAACCGACGCGGTCGATCCCCTCGTAGTAGAGAAACCGGAAGACAGCGGGGTAGGCAACCCCGGCAACGACAAAGGGCCAGACCTGCCCGGGGTCGGTCACCGCACTGGGGAGTCCGCGGGCGGCCGCAAAGCCCCAGAACGCGACGGTGACGACCACCGTGCTGACGAAGACCGCGCCCAGCACCGGCGACCCCTCCCCCTCTGTCCGGGCCATCCCGTACTCGACGGTGACGGTGTAACAGGCAAAGCCGCCGGCTGCCAGCAGTGCGAGCATCCAGGGCTCGAGTCCGAGGACGGCCATCCGTCGAATCCACCGAGCCGGCGTATTTGAATCTTGCTACAGGATAACGCGACACACAGTATGACCCGGGGAGCTAAAGTGGGCGCCCCTCCCTGGTCGCGGTATGCACCGGCCTGTCGGCGACTGGGAGGTCCACGGCGTAGCTGTCGGGCCCGAGACCCGGTGTGCACACTATCAGACCGAGCGGGACGTTATCGCCCTACGCTTTGGCTGCTGTGCGCGGTTCTACCCGTGTCTGTCCTGTCACGGCGGGGTGGCCGACCACGAGCCCGAGCCCTGGCCCCGGGCCCGCTTCGAGGAGCCGGCGGTCCTCTGTGGCGTCTGCGGGAGTGGGCTCTCGGCCCGGGCGTACCTGAATGCCGACCACACCTGCCCGGCCTGTGGGGTGGCGTTCAATCCCGGCTGTGCCGACCACTACGACCAGTACTTCGAGGGGTTCTGAGCCGAAGCCGACAGGACGGGGCACGACCGGGTGTCAGACGGGTGTGGCGGGGTCGTCTCGATACGGTGAACGGCGTGGCTCAGTCGGCTTCGAGCTCGCTGCGGGCGATCTTCCCGGTCGCAGTCTTGGGGAGTTCGTCGTGGAACTCCACCTCGCGGGGGTACTCGTGTTTCGAGAGGGTCTCACGGGCGAACTCCTGGACCGCCTCGGCGAGGGCCTCGGAGGGGTCCTGGGTCGGCGTGATGTGGGCCTTAACAACCTCACCACGGGTCTCGTCGGGGACGCCAACCACCGCGACTTCGGCGACAGCGTCGTGTTTCAGCAGCGTCTCCTCGACCTCGTCGGGGCCGATCCGGTAGCCCGCGCTCACGATCACCGAGTCCTTTCGGCCGACGTACCAGAGGTAGCCGTCCTCGTCCTCGCGGGCCATGTCGTCGGTGTGGAGCCACCGGCCGGTGAACATCTCGGTCGTCGCCTCCGGCCGCCCCCAGTAGCTCCCGCGGTCGTCGCCCTCCCGGCGGATGCAGATCTCGCCGGTCTCGCCCTGTTCGACGGGCTGTTCGTCCCCGTCGAGCAGTTCCACGTCCACCCCCGGGAGCGGCCGGCCCATGCTGCCGGGCTTGACCTCCCAGTCCTCGAAGGCGAAGTTACAGACCGACATGCCGGCCTCGGTCAGGCCGTAGGAGTCCTGGGGTTCGGTGCCGAGGACATCCCGGCACCAGCCGACGCTGTCCTCGTCGAGTGACTCCCCGGCCGCGAGCAACACCCGGAGGTCGATCCCCTCGGCGTCGACGCCGGCCTGAGCCAGCTGCCGGAGGGCGGTCGGCGGGACCATCGCGTTGTCAACCTCCAGCCGGGCCAGCGTGTCCATCAGCATGCCGCCGTCGAACTCCCCACGGTAGCAGCCGATGGCGGTCCCCCGGATCCCCGGCATCAGCGACCCCATCACCAGCCCGTAGGACCACGCCGGCGACGCTGCCACGAAGTAGGTGTCGTCGGGGCGCAGGTCGACGACGTACTCGACGTAGGCGTGGAGGTCGGGGACATCCCCGTGGGTCAGCGGAACCCCCTTTGGCTGGCCGGTCGTTCCGGAGGTGTAGCTGAGCGCGAACGGGTCACCGGGGTGGGTGTCGACCGCCTCGAAGTCGCTGTCGTGGGCCTCAACGACCCGGTAGCCCTCCGCCCGACCGGCGTCGACCTCGCCGCCGACAGTCACGACACGGTCGACAGCCTCGGGGACGGCGTCGCCGACGCGGTCGTAGTGGTCGGTGGTGGTGACGAAGACTGCGGCACCGGCGTCGTCCAGCCGGTAGCCGGCGGCGTCGGGGCCAAAGACAGGTGCCATCGGGACGTAGAC
>JBLGCN010000205.1:0-4673 GCA_047617405.1 Natronomonas sp. | reverse complement strand
GTCATCGTCAAGGGGGAGGTCAACATCGACGAACTCAACGAGACACTGGGCGTCGACCTGCCGGAGGGCGAGGAGTTTGAGACCATCGCGGGGTTCATCTTCAACCGCGCCGGCCGGCTGGTCGAGGAGGGGGAGTCAACCGAGTACAGCGGGCTCACCATCCGCGTCGAACAGGTCGAGAACACCCGGATCATGAGAGCCCGGATCGACGGGCTGGCCGCCGAGGAGCACGAGAACGGCGGTGACGGCGGGCCCGAGCCGGACGCCGAGGCGACGACCGACGACTGACCGTCCTCACAGCAGGGCTGTGGCGCCGAGGAGGGCCCCGTAACTGATGGCGAAGGCGCCGACGAGCGAGCCGACCCAGGCGAGCACGGTGTAGCCCATCTTGGCGCCCGAGACCTCACCGCCGGCCCCACTGGCGGCGTAGCCGCTGCCGATGATCGCCGAGACGATGATCTCGTTGAACGAGACCGGGATCCCAAAGAAGACAGCGGTCTGTGCGATGGCAAAGGAGGGGATCAGGGCGGCGATCGACCGCCGCGGCCCCAGCGAGGAGTAGTCCTGTGAGAGTGCCTTGATCATCCGTGGGGCACCGGTCCAGGAGCCGACCAGGAGGCCAACCCCGCCGCCGAACAGGAGGGCGACAAGCGGCAGTTCGAGCGACCCGGTCAGGGGGACGAGCGGACCGAGTGCGAGGCCGACCTGGCTCCCGCCCGCCGAGAAGGCGACCAGCCCGCCTAACGCCAGCAGGAAGTGTCGCTGTGTGGCCGCCGGCCCCCACGTCCGGGCGTCGTAGGCGAGCAGTCCGGCGACTAGAAGGGCGGCCAGCAGCGAGGTACCGACCACGGCGACCACCCCGCCGTCGACGGCGCTCGCAACAGCCGTCGCGACCGATGTTTGCTCGCCGGCCGGCCCCAGCAGGACGAACCCGATATTCGCCAGGAGTAACCCAACAAATGCACCGAGGACGGGGACAGCAACCTGCTCGGAGACCGACTCCGCCCGCAACAGCCGGGCGGTCCCGTAGGAGAGCCCGCCGCCGACAAAGGGGACCAGCACCCACAGCGCGCCGATCTGCCGGTACTTTGCCCAGGCGGGTGCCCCACCGCTCGCGAGTCCGACGCCGACGACCGCCCCGGTGACGGTGAAGGCGGTCGCAATCGGGTAGCCCGCGAAGATACCTACCGCAACCAGCGTCGCGGCAACTACCAGACCGATGACCGCGGCGGTCGCGCCGAGTGGCTCGCCGAGCACCAGGTCCTGGCCGACCGCCTCGGTGACGTTCGCGCCCTGGAGTACCGCCCCCAACAGGCCCAGGATACCGACAACAAAGCCCGCCCGAAGGATGGAGATGGCGTTGGCCCCGACGGCGGGGGCAAAGGGGGTCGAGCCCGACGAACCGGCGCCGATGGCCCACGCCATAAACAGACTCGCCGCGCCGGCCACGAGCAGTACCGCGATCGTCGGCGTTGCCATTGGCACGGGTAGCGGCCCCCCCGGGTATGAGCCTACCGGCTCACGGCTACCGGCCGAGCG
This sequence comes from Natronomonas sp., assembly GCA_047617405.1. Lineage (GTDB taxonomy): Archaea > Halobacteriota > Halobacteria > Halobacteriales > Haloarculaceae > Salinirussus. Next base: position 3,134 of record JBLGCN010000205.1, on the reverse strand, counting down.
CCCCGACACGAGGCGCTTGCACCGAGCGGCCGGCGCGGCCGCCGCTCACCGTACGAGGGTGACACGCTATTGCCCCTCTCACAGTCACCGGTCGGGCCCGAACACGCCGAGACCCGCTGTCCGGTGGCTGTCGCGGCTAGTTCGTGTCGGCGCCGGCGGGCGTGCCGTTGTCGGGGTCCGGGGCTTCGGCACCCTCCGCGGCCTCGGCGGTCTCGGTGGTCTTCTCGGTGTCGACGTGCCAGCGGTCGACCTCGGACTCGTAGTCCGCCAGCCGGTTGGAGACGCGCAGTTTCAGGTCGTCGTCGTTGACGTTGACCTCGAAGACGTACTCGTCGGTGCCCCGGACCTGCTGGAGGTTTGCGCTGATGAGTTCGTTGTCGAAGTAGTAGGGGGCAATCTGGGTCATCACGTTGCGGTAGACGGCGTTCTCGACCGTGCGGATGGCTTTCCGGCCGGCTGACTCGGCCGCCCGGGCCACGTAGTCGATACTCTCACCCCATTTGCCGACGGCCTCGTCGGGGTCGTCGAGACTCTCGTAGGACTCCGCGAGCTTCTCGCCGGCGGTCTGGAGGTCATCGTCAGGGTCCTTTCCTCTCTTTTCGCCCTCCCCCTCCGCGACGCTTGCTTGCTCTGCGGTCTTCTTGTTGACGTCCTCGTCGATCCGCTCGTGACTCTTTGGCCGCCACTCGTCGAACTCCTCGAGGGCACCCCCGAGGTCGACCTCCTCCTCGTCGGCGGCCTCCTGCAGCGCGCGCGTGATGCGCTCGCCGTGTTCGACAATCGACATCCAGTCACCGCGGGTCTTGAATCCCGAGACACTCTCTTCCATAGTCGCGAGGGCTCTCTTGCCCCTCCTATTCGCACCGAACCGAATAAGGGTTGTCACGCGGCCGGGCGACCATCGGTTACTCGCCGCCCGGCTGACCCGAGGCCTCCTGCCGGCCGACCGCGCGCGGCTCGACCCCGATCTCGACCTCCACACCCTCCACGTCCCAGGTCCTTCGGTGACCGTTCTCGACGGGCCCACGGTCGCCGGCCCGGACCTCCTCCTCGAGGTAGTCGGTGTGGCGCTCGACCAGCCCGGCGACCCGGTCGTCGCCGATGGTCAAGTCAAGCCGGATCTCCGTCTCGATATCGAGGTCGAGGTCCTTGCGCATCTCCTGGACCCGGCGGACCACCTCGCGGGCGTACCCCTCACTCTCGATATCCTCGGTCAGTGCGGTGTCGACGTAGACGACCCCCCCGCCCTCACCGGCGGCAAACTCGACACCCGCAACCTCCGGGGGTGTCTCGCGGCGGAACTCGACCATCCCGTCGGTCAGTTCGGCGGCCAGTGTGTCCTGCCCGCTCGCCCCGTCTAACGCCTCCTCAACGGCAGTCTTCAGGGCGTCGAGGGTCGGCTCCTCGACACGGGCCTCGTTCAGCGCCCCCATCACCCGGCCGGCGTCATCGCCGAAGGCCGGCCCGAGTTCGCTCATGTCCGCCACCGCGGAGTAGCGCAGTTCCCCCCACTCCTCGTCGGGGCCGAGCACCTCGACCCGGCGAGCGTTGAGCCGGTCGGCGACCAGGTCGGCCCGTGTCTCGACGGCCGCCGCCACGTCCTCGCTGTCGACATCGACGACCACGCGGGACACGGGCCAACGCAGCTTACGCTCGGCCTGCTGGCGGGCGTTCGACCCCGCCTCCTCGACGGCTCGGACGACCTCGACCTCACTCTCGAGCCCGGGGTCGCGCAGGCGCTCGTCGGGGTCGGGCCAGTCAGACATGTGGACGGTCGGGTGGCCGGTCTCGCCGGTCAGCGCGTCGTAGACCGCCTCGGCGACGAAGGGCGCGAAGGGGGCGAACAGGGCGGTAACCTCCTCGAGCACCCGGTAGAGGGTGACGTAGGCCGCCCGCTTGCTCGCGGAGTCGTCGGCCTCCCACATCCGCTCGCGGACGACCTGGATGTAAAACCGGGAGACATCCTCGACGACGAAATCAAGCAGCGCCTCGACGGCCTTGTGATTCTCGAAGGCCTCCATGTGGTCGGTCATCGTCGCCTCCACGGACTGGAGCCGGGAGAGCACCCACTCGTCGACGAGTTCGAGGTCGGCCTCGACATCGTCGACCGCTGTCGCCTCGGGGTCGAAGCCGTCTGCGCGCATGTACGGCATCGGGAACCGGGCGACGTTCCAGAGGATGTTCAGTCGCCGTTGCATCTCCTCGGTCTCCGCCCAGGAGAAGTTCATATCCTCGCCCTGGGCGGTCACCGACAGCAGGAACAGCCGCATCGGGTCCCGGCCGTACTCCTCGATGACCTCGCCGGGGTCGACGAGGATGCCCTTCGACTTCGACATCCCGCGGCCGTCGGGCATGTTGGCGTAGCCGTGCATCAGCACCTCCTCGTAGGGGCTTTGTCCGACGGCGGCCGTCCCCATCCCCAGCTGTGACCAGAACCACCCGCGTGTCTGGTCGTGGGCCTCGATGATCAGGTCCGCGGGCCACAGTTCCTCAAAGCCCCCCGTCTCGCTCGGGTAGTCGATGGTCCCCCAGGTGGCGACCGAGGAGTCCAGCCAGACGTCGAAGACATCGCCGACACGGGTGTAGGTCGTCCCGTCCTCGGTGATCGTCAGTTCGTCGACGGTCCCCTTGTGGAGGTCGACCGTCTCGGGGTCGACATCCTGGTCGGCGCGCTCGGCGAGTTCCGCCCGGTCACTGACGACGATAACCTCCTCCATATCGCCGTCCCAGCCGCCGTCGCCCCCGTCCGCGCTCGGCGTCCAGATTGGGATGGGGATCCCCCAGTACCGCTGTCGGGAGACGTTCCAGTCGGGGGCGTCCTCGACGAAGTCACGGAAGCGGTTGTCCCGGGCCCACTCCGGGTGCCACTGGGCGTCCTCGATGTTCGCCAGCAGTTCGTCCTTGATATCCGTGACCGTGATGAACCACTGGTCGGTGACGACCCGGACGATGTCGGTGTTACAGCGCCAGCACTGCCCCTCGCGGACGGTCGTCTCCTCGTCGGCCAGCAACAACCCCTTCTGACCCAGGTCGGCGATGATGTCGCTGTTTGCCTCGCGGACGAACGTGTCGGCGTACACACCGGCCTCGTCGGTGTAGACGCCGTCGCTGTCGACCGGACAGAACACCTCCAG
>JBLGCN010000204.1:0-4686 GCA_047617405.1 Natronomonas sp. | reverse complement strand
ACGCGGTCGTAGTGGTCGGTGGTGGTGACGAAGACGGCGGCACCGGCGTCGTCCAGCCGGTAGCCGGCGGCGTCGGGGCCAAAGACAGGTGCCATCGGGACGTAGACACGGCCGGCTTTCAGCGTCCCGAAGACGACGGCGTACAGCTCCAGTTGCGTCGGTAACATCGCCACGACCCGGGCACCGCGTTCGGTGTGCTCGACCAGATAGTTCGCCACGCGGTTGGCGGCGGCGTTCAACTCCACAAAGGAGTAGGTCTCCAGTTCCCCTGTCCCAAAGTCACGGATCCGTAGCGCCGTCTCCTTGCTGTCCCCGTGCCGGCCCAGCGCCTCCTCGCCGAGATTGACGCCGTCACGGTCGCCGGCGGTGACCATCTCCGCCCAGCCGTCCGCCGGGTCGTAGAGGTCATACACCGCCTCGTACGTGTCACCATATGCCATGATACCCAACTCAACAGCAACCAGTATAAGCGTTTTTAGCGCTGGCTGACACGCGAGTCAACGGTCGTGAACGTGCTAAGTGTTACCGTACAACTTAGAACGGCGGGGCCGTTTGGCCGGGTATGGCGACACAGCGACACGACGAGACGGACACGGTGGAGCCCGAGGGTGACGGTGAAAGCACCGGCGAGCGGCCGTTACCGCCGTATCCACCGAATCTGGGGCACCCCGCCCTCCACATTGTCCAGCAGATGCGGGACACCCTCTCCTTCGGTGAGCGGGCCCACCGGTTCGAGGACGTGGTCCGGACGCGGCTGGTCGGTCAGGGGGACATCTTTCGCCTCGGCCACCCCGAGTGTGTCGAGCGGGTGTTACTGTCCGAGCGCGAGAAGTTCCGGAAGTCGAGTGACTTCGGGACGGCCTTTGGCGAGGGCCTGCTCACCGTCGAGGGCGAGGAGTGGCAACAGCAGCGTGACGCGCTCCAGCCGCTGTTTACCCGTGACCGGGTGATGACCTACGCCGACGGGATGGTCGAGCAGATGCAGCGGCGGGTGCGTCGGTGGGAGGACGGCGACCGGATGGACCTGCAGTCGGAGTTCACCGACATGACACTCGACGTGCTCTTCGCGACCATCCTGGGCCGCGAACTCGACCTGGACGGGGACCGTCGGCTCCGGACGGCTGCCGAGGACCTCCACGAGTGGTTCGTCCCCACATCCTATCTGCTGCCGGAGTGGGTGCCCACGCCCGCCCGCCGGCGCTTCCGGGAGGGAAAGGCAACTATCCGCGAGGAGGCCGACCGGCTGCTGGCCGAGCGGGCGGGCGACACACCCGCAGACCCAACCGAGGCCGACGACCTGCTCTCGCTGCTGGTCGGGTTGCGCGAGTCCGGAATGGACGCCGCCATGCTCGACGACGAGCGGCTGCGCGACCAGATGGTCACGATCATCTTTGCCGGTCACGACACCACGACAACGTCGCTGACCTTTGCCTGCTGGGCGCTGGCGAACAACCCCGAGGTGAAAGCACGGTTCCAGGCGGAGGTCGACCAACTCGACGGGCCGCCGACCGCCGACAACGTCGGGGGTCTCGAGGTTACCGACCGGGTGGTCACGGAGACACTCCGGCTGTACCCGCCGGTGTACGCGCTACCCCGGGTGACCACCGAGCCGGTCGTGATGGGCGGCTACCGGATCCCGTCGCCCAGGCGTGTTGTCCTGCCGTTCCGGCAGATCCAGCGCGACGACCGCTTCTTCGACGACCCCGACGAGTTCCGCCCCTCCCGGTGGGACGGCGACCTCCGCTCCGAGCTACACAACTTCGCCTACGCGCCCTTCGGCGGCGGCCCGCGGATCTGTATCGGCCGGGAGTTCGCGCTACTGGAGGCAAAGCTCGCGCTGGCGACTATCGGCCAGCAGTTCGACCTCTACTGGCTCGGCGAGAACGACGCCGACGGCGAGCCGCCCGTCTCCCCGGAGATGACCCTCCGGATGGAGCAGGGCCAGGAGTTTCTGGTCACCGAGCGGTGAGCGCGCTCAAAAGGTGATGACCTCGTAGCCGTCCTCGACGAGTGAGCGAACACTGGGGTGGCCGTCGTGGTCGTCAAGCCGGACCACACCGCTGTCGCCGACCGCGTCCTCGACGCCGAAGGCGTCGGCACAGAACTCACAGACACCGGCACTACCCCGCACTGTCTGGTAGAGGTCGTGGTAGTCGCTGTCCGGGTCCTCCAACTCCGGAATCCACTGTGTGCCCGCGCCGTCGAATATCAGTTCGAGGTCGTCGCCCTCGGCCTCGGCGAACTCCCGTGCGGCCTCGAGCCCGTTGACCAGCCGGCCGATATCGGGGTGTGTCTCGGTCCCTGCGAGGATGATGACTGCTGCCTTTGTCATTCTGACGGCCGTTGTGCTGGGGTGGGTATATACCGGCCGCGGTCTGGCGTGGCCCACACCAGACCGCGTGCCTGCTGGCGGGTTCCGGGCCGTCAGTGGTCGTGACCGTGACTGTGCCCGCCGCGGGAGAACTGCCCGGAGAACGCCCGCTGGACGACCTCCGACAGCGCCGGGTGGATGTGAACCGAGTCGCGGATGTCCCGGACCGTCCCCGACCCGGCGTTCATCGCCACCACCACCTCCTGGACCAGGTTCGAGGCCTCGGGACCCATGATGTGACAGCCGAGGATCTCCCCCTCCAGGTCGACGATAGCCTTCACCAGCCCCTCCCGCTTCATCGCACCCCCGCGGGCGGTGTCCTCGTAGCGGTAGGTGTTTGTTGCGTACCCCTCGTCGAGGTCGTCCTCGGTCGCACCGACACCGGCAACCTCCGGGGAGGCAAAGACCGCAAAGGGCATTGCCGTGTAGTCGACCGGCTCGGGGTCGCCAAAGAGACTCTGCACGACCGCACGGGCCTCGTGGTTGGCGGTGTGTTTCAGCAGGTACTCGCCGGCGATATCGCCAAGCGCCCACACGCCGTCGGCGGTCGTCCGGAGATACGCGTCGGTCTCGACAAACCCGGCGTCGTCGGTCTCGATACCGGCGGCCGCGACGTTCAGCGTGTCCGTGTTGGGCCGGCGGCCGGCCGCCAGCAGCAGGTCGGAGCCGGTGACGGCAACGCCTGTCCCGTCAGGGTCACCGTCGAACGCCGGCGGGTACGGCCGGGTATCGACGGTCACCTCGCCGTCGGCCGTAGAGACGGCGACGGCCTCGTGGCCCACGTGGACCGAAAAGCGGTCGGCGTAGCGGTCGGTGAACGCCCGTCCGACCTCGGGGTCGGTCTCGGGCAACAGGTGGGGTCGGCGGCCGATGAGCGTCACGTCACTGCCGAAGGTCCCGAAGAAGTGGCTCAACTCGGCCGCGACGTAGCCACCACCGACGACCACGAGATGGTCCGGTGGCTCCTGAAGCCGGAGTGCATCGGTGCTGGTGAGGAAGTCGACGGCGTCGACCCCCTCGATATCGGGGACCGCCGGCCGGGTCCCCGCGGCGACGAGCACACGCTCGCCGCGGAGTCGGGCACCGTCGTCCGCACCGCCGGAGACCTCGACGGTCCGCTCACCGACAAACCGGGCCTCACCGTCGTAGAGGGCGTGGTCGGCCGAGGAGTCCAGCCCCCGCCGGATCGAGTCACTGTCCGCGCCGACGTCCTCGGTGACCTCCCGGACGATGTCGGCGAAGTCGACGTCGTGAATCTCGGCGTCGATATTGAACCGGTCGGCGCGCTCGACAGTCTCCAAGACGTCGGCGTGGTACAACAACATCTTCGAGGGGATGCAGCCACGGTTGAGACAGGTCCCCCCGAGCCGCCCCTTCTCGACGATGGCGACAGATTCGCCGCGACTGACCGCCGCGTTGGCGACGTCAAGCCCGGAGCCCGAGCCGATGACCAGGAAGTCGTACTCCTCCATGGCCGCCTATGGCCGCCCGTGGACAAGAATCCCCCAGCGAGATTACGTCTCGCTCACCCGACTCGGTCGGCGGTCACGGCCGCTGAATCACGCGATACCGGCGCCGGCGAGCAGGAGCCTGACCCCGACGAGCGTCAGGAGGGCGAGGACGACCGCACGCCGGCGGGACTCGCTGGCCCGGGCCCGGAGCCGCTTGCCGACGGCCACGCCGGCAACGGCGGGGACGGCGGCCGCGGCGGAGGCGGCCACCACGTCGAGCCCGGGGTAGAGCCCGAGTGCCGCGGCCGCGGCCACCCGGGCGCCGTTGAGCCCGAGAAACACCATCGCCACGACGCCGACGAACAGACCGTGTGAGAGGTCACAGCTTCGCAGGTAGGCGACGACCTGGACGCCGACGTTCGTCCCGCCAAAGAGAAGCCCGGAGACCGCCCCCACACCGGCCATCGCCGGCCGGCTCTCGACGAAACACCGGTCGCGCGTGGCGGTCAACAGCGGAATCGGAGCAGCCTGCTGTGCGGTGACGACAAACGCCAGCGTAATCAGCCCGAGCCCGGCTTTCAGCGGGGCCTGCGGGAGGCGTTGGAGGACCGCCATCCCGGCGACAGCCCCGACAAGTGCGGCGGCGACCAGCGGAGCAAAGCGCCGGCCACAGGTCCGGAGTTGGTCGACCGACAGGTCCCGTGCCAGCGAGAGGTTGACCGCCATCACCGGCAGGATCATGAACACGACCGCAACCGCCGGGTCGATGACCGAGGCGAGCGCCATCGTCCCGACGAGCGCGAAGCCAAAGCCGGCGAGACCGTTGACCGCGCCGGCGACGAGGACGACCGCGGTGACACCGGC